>CAMEXG010000148.1 GCA_945947045.1 uncultured Spirochaetales bacterium
AAAATAAACATGGCAAATTAGCCTCTAAAAAAGGAAGTTTTATATGATACACGAAGGAAAATTGAGTTTAATTACGTTTGAAAAAACAGAAGAAGTTATGTTTTCATAATGGAGGGAGTATGAGGAAAGCATATAACATCTTTATTATTATTCTTTGTTCTCTGCTACTATTCTCTTGCAATAAGAAAGAAGTGAAAAAAACTGAACCTGTTGTAACCATGAGTGAAGTAGAAAATATAGCGGAAGAAAGGATCAAAGTATCAGTATATTGCTATGATGTGGCCCTTATTAAAGGTTTGACTCCTCTTCTGGAAGAGAGATTTCCCGATGTGGACTTAGAAGTCATCACCGGCGTCAACGATATTTCTTTCCTGACTATGTTGAATGAGCATGGAGAGTTACCAGACATTATGTGTATGAGAAGATTCTCTCTCAATGATGCCAAGTATATCCGCTCCAATCTCATGGACCTCAGTCGTACAGAAGTCGCCGCTACATTCCATTCTTCTATTCTCGAACAGAACAGAGATGAAGACGGCTCTATCCGCTGGCTTCCTTCCTGTGCTGAAGTAGACGGTTTGTTGGCCTCTCGAAAAGTATTTGAAGAGAATGGCCTGGAGATTCCTACAAACTACGAAGAGTTTGAGAATGCAATGGAAGTCTTCAAAGAAAAAGGTATTATTCCCTTCATCTCTGATTTTAAGTATGACTATACTTGTCTCGAGGTATTACAGGGGGTCTCCATATCTCAGTTGATGACTCTGGAAGGTATCGAGTGGAGACAGAAGTATGAAAGTGAGAAAGAAGGGGATCATGTCACTTTGGATGAAAAATTATGGCTTCCTGTCTTCGAGAAGTTCTATTCATTCGTTGAAACTACTGGGTTAGGTCAAAAGGATACAAATAATTCATTCCTCGTTGTCAATAACGAATTTAACGCCAAAAACGCAGCGGTTGTCAGAAACACTGCAGCAGTTTGCGCCGAGCTTGCCATTACAAATGGGGAGATTGATCCTGTAATGTTACCTTTCTACGGAGAGACTGAGAATGATAACTGGATCTTGACTTATCCTACTTATCAGGTGGCTGTAAGCAAGAAAGTAGAAGAGAACAGCAGAAAGAAGGAGATAGTCCTCGATATGTTATCTCTCATGCTGTCTGAGGAAGGAGAGTTGGCTACTGTACAGGGTGCTCCACTCTTGTCTTATACAATGACCAACCAACTTGAGCTTTCTCCTGTATTCGACACTATCATGCCTGAAATAGAGAGAAACCACATCTATATGAGACTTGCTTCTCTCGAGTTCTTTAATGCCTCCATGACAGTCGTACAGGGTATTCTTAAGGGTCAGTATCCAACTCCTAGAGATGCTTTTGAAGCTTTTAATGAGCTCTTACTAAAGGATAGCGCCACCGACGACACTATTGTTTATACCTCTGACATCTATGAGCCATATGGCATGACTGAAACTGGAAATAGGGCTGAAAGCTCCACTCTTAATTTGATAAGAGAAGGACTATGGGTAAGCAGTGAAAACAAAAGGTATGCATATACTGAGACTGAGGGATATGAGAAGACAGAGGTGGCAATATCATTCTCAGGCCTGAACGCTACTCCTGTGTTTAAGGATGACTATACCTTATATATGTTGAATAACGTCATCTGTCCAAGAAAGACCGTATATATAATGGATATGACAGGAGCTGAGATAGACCAACTTCTTACAGAACTGATTAATGTAAGAGAAAACGGCAGTAATCCTCTCATTCATGAGAATATGCTTCCTGCAGCATCTGGCTTCTCTTACTCTGTAAAAGATAACGGAGATGGAACATTCCAGTACTGTGGATCAGATCTTGAGAAAGATAGAGTCTATAAAGGCTTATGTATCGGAAATATTACGGTTGTAATCGACCCTACATTCGCAAAAGCTCCAGTATCAAGTGAGTTGAGAAAGAAGCTTATTTCAGTAAATCTTCTCGCAAATACGGCAATTAACAATCTTGTCAAACAGGGATATAGCTTTAAACCAGCTACACCATATTTGACATTTCTATAGGTGATATATGTTGAAAAGAGTTCTTTATGTACTTCTCTTGGCTTTAGTTGTCTTTACTGCATGCTACTTTGGCTATGCATACTTGAATAATGCAGATACTTTGATTTTTATGGAAAGCGCCTCCCATTTGGAGGAGATCTATTCATACCTTGGGAAGTACATAAGCTCTACAAACAATAACAGCTTCGATTCCATGCATCTTTTTATGACTCAGCTTGAGTATACACTGGATTCCGGCGGTGACGACCAGTTTGTCTCTGATATGGTTTCTGCATGGAAAGAGAATCTTGGATTCAAAGAATTCTACTTTATCTCACGTAACGGCGAGTTAATGAGCATAGACGGTAAATACAAGCGTTTTGATTTGTCTTCATCTCTAGTGGATCTGATGATCAATGGCAGAGATATTATGACAGATGTCTCTATGCCAGGCTCCGACGGTTTGACTCTATACGCAATAAAGTGCCGGAAGCATAAATATAGAAGCTTTAATTACGAAGCCATCGCCGTAACATTCAGTAACGATAATATCCTAGATTTGCTGTCAATCAGTGCTTTCGATTCAAAAAGTGACAATTATGTAATCAACGGCGAAGGTAGAATAATCTTCAACGGTTCCAGTTTTAGAAATACTGAGAATAGATTCTACAATGTAGTCAATTATCTGGAAAATAATTCTGATTTGACAAATCAAAAACTCCTATCTCTGGAAAAGTCCTGGACGGAAGGGAGTATGATTACTCTATCCACCAAAATTGAGGGCGTCCCATATTACGTGGTCTCTGTCCCTCTTGAACAATCTGGATGGATATTGGTGGGGATGGTGGATGCCGGAGTTGTAAACAAAAACATCAGCCAGCTGCAGAACCTTACAATGGGTTTGGGATTCTCTGTCTCTGCACTTCTATTGGTCATTTTGTTTTCTATTGTCGTCACATCATATATAAAGACGAAAAAGAGGCAGCAGGATGAGATCATGTTCCGTGACTCCCTTTTCTCTGATTTAAGCCAGAATGTAAACGACGTCTTTGTCATATTGGAGGAAAAGACTGACGAAGTCGTGTATGTTACACCTAATATTGATAGTGTACTTGGCGTCAAAGAAGAAGATGTGAAGAAAGACATTACCACTATAGATGGAATAAACGTTGATCGACTTATCGCCTCCAACCTGATGGAGCTTAATAAAAAAGACAAGATATCTTGGACCCAGGAGTATCTAAATAACGATATCGGTGAAACAAGATATTTGGAGATTACTGCATATCACACGGAGTTCGGATCCTTAAAGAGAATAGTCATCGTAATATCCGATAGAAGTGAGGAAAGAAAACTCCAGAACGCACTTTCTTCTTCTTTGGAGATTGCAAAGAACGCCAATGCTGCGAAGAGTAACTTCCTTGCCAATATGTCTCACGATATCCGAACACCTATGAATGCTATTGTAGGTTACTCCACACTCCTTATGAAAGATGCAGACGATAAGAATAAAGTCATCGAAATCGGAAAGAAAATAACATACTCGTCTCAGCATCTTTTGTCCTTGATCAACGATGTCTTGGACATGAGTAAGATAGAGAGTGGAAGGACAAGTCTCAACTCAGATAAAGTCGACGTCTCTGAGGTCATAAATAATATCAGCGAGATAGTACTGGTACAGACAAAGTCTAAAAAACAGTCTTTTGAAATAAAGACAAAGGGCAATATCCCGTCATATATTTATGCAGATAAACTCAGACTTACCCAGATACTGTTGAACCTCCTTTCTAACGCTGTAAAATACACAGAAAAGAATGGAACCATATCTCTTACTGTGGAGGGATATGGAAATAATGGGCAGACTTCTCACTTGAGGTTCATCGTCTCTGACAATGGACAGGGGATGAGCAGGGAGTTTATAGAGAAAATTTTCGAACCATTCAGTAGGGAAACAAACTCAATGACCAATAAGATCCAGGGTACTGGTCTAGGTATGTCCATTACTAAGAGCATTATCGATTTAATGGGTGGAACAATAGATATCCAGTCTGAGCCGGGTAAGGGTAGTGTATTTACCGTAGACTTGATCTTCTCTGTCCCTCTTGATGAAAACGATGATAATTTCTTTGCCGACCACGAAATAACAAGAGTACTAGTGGGAGATGACGAGATAGATATCACAGAAAACATCCAGTCTATCCTGTCCGATGCTGGCCTGGAGTGCGATGCTGCTATAGGTGGTTTGGAATCTGTGGATAAAGCTACTAGGGCATATGAAGACAATAACTCCTATGATGTCATTATTCTTGACTGGAAGATGCCTGACATGGATGGGGTGGAGTGTGTTAGAAGAATAAGGAAAGAAATAGGAAAGGATGTACCTATCTTCGTTCTCTCTTCATACGATGTCTCTGAGATAGAAGATGAAGCGAAAAAAGCAGGGGTCGATCTATTCCTTCCTAAACCATTCTTCCTTTCAAACTTCCAGCGTGTGTTGGATACTTATTATCAGAATAAGGCCAATATAGAGGAAGAAGGAAATAATAGTAATGATTTCTCTGGTGTGAAGATCCTTGTTGCAGAGGACAATGAGATAAATGCCGAGATCATTACCGAACTATTGGACAGCATAGGAATAAAGTGCGTAATAGCTGAAGACGGTTTTGAAGCCTTGAAAGTATTCACTGAAGAAAGCCCTGATGAATTCGATATGATTTTCATGGATATCCAGATGCCGATAATGGATGGGTATGAAAGTGCCAGAAGAATAAGGGCCTCCAACAACACAAGGGCGAAGTCCATCCCTATAATCGCCATGACGGCAAACGCCTTTGAAGATGATGTAAAGGCCAGCATGGCTTCTGGAATGAATGCGCATATTTCAAAGCCTATAGACTTCGAAAGATTGAAATCTATCATCAAGTCATTTAGAAGGTGACAACTCTCCCGCCTAAAGGCAGGGAGCTTCCTGAGTCGTATTCTCAAGAA
>CAMEXG010000149.1 GCA_945947045.1 uncultured Spirochaetales bacterium
ATATTGAACACTGTGTTACGTTTTTCCTGAACTGTATAACGTTATTCATAAACCCGATAACGTTATTCGAGTACTGTAAAACGTTATTCTAAACCTATGTAACGTTATTCAATAACTGTATTACGTTTTAAAATATTATCATTGCTAACGTGTGTAACGAAAATAAAGGGGGAGCGAACACGTGTTCATTTACGTTGCTACAGTTACCCCAATTTTGCCTAATTACAGAGCTTCTGTGTTCAATTACGTTACAGAGAAGGTCTTTTAATTCCTTATGGTGTAGTAATAAAAAAAGTCAGAACCTGATTGTATCAAATTCTGACTCAAAGGATACCCGGAACGGGACTTGAACCCGTACGGCCGTGAGGCCAGGAGATTTTAAGTCTCCAGTGTCTACCATTCCACCACCCAGGCGACATAGGTTATAATAATAAAAAAAAAGAAGAAAGGGAAGATATAAGCCTTTCTTTCCTTTGACTAAAAAATAGAGTAAATTAAGTAAGAAGGTATTTTATGACAAGTTGGCATGATTTCTTTATAGGTTTGGCAGTAGGAGTGTGTTTTGCTCTAGTTGTTTGGGTGATTTATATTTTTAAGGTTCGCTCCACAAGAATCAAAGGTGATAATGAAGTAAGAAAGTATAAAGATATGCTTACTTCCCGCATGGAGATAGAAAGCGAAGGCATTGAGAAGCTTAAGAAGAATAATGAAGAGTTAAAGACTCAGAACGAGAATCTGAGAATCTCACTTCAGACCATGAGCCAGAAGCCAGGTAGAAAAGAAATGGAGAGATTACAGGTATATCAGAAGGCTGTAGATAGACTGACGATCAACTCTCCTGGTTTCGGACCTGCATGGCAGGCTGCCCTCAAAGAGAGTGAGGAAGAGTTCAGTAAAACATACTCAGGAGTACTCCCATTTATCAGGAGAGTAATTCCTGGTAAGACCAATGCCCAGTTGATGGATTCAGAGGATGTGATAAATGGAGATGAAGCTTAAGTAGAAGCTTTCTCTTCCAATTCGAGCCATCTCTCGGTTTTTTCGTCTAAGAGATTCTTTTTATCCTCATAGAGCTTGGTTCTTTCTTGTAGGGTTCCAAGCTCAGTTTTTTCAGCAGTGACGAAAGATTCTTCCAGCTTTCCTATAAGAGCCTCGATTTCTTCTATCTCTTTCTCCAACATTTCTTTCTCTCGTGCTTCTTTGTAAGAAAGACCTTTCTTCTCTTTGCCGTGCCGTTCTGTCCTTTCTTTTTCTTTTAATGTTTCTGTAATCTTCTCTTCTTTTTCTATTCTCTCTTTTTCTTCCTTCCACTGGGTGTAATTACCAGGAAAGAGAGTAATCTTTTGGTTCTCGATAACAAAGAGCATGTCGACAGTACAGTCTAGAAATGTTCTGTCGTGGCTTGATATTATAGCGCAGCCTGGGAATGAGGATATATACTCTTCCAAGTTTTCCATTGTCTCGATGTCTATATCATTTGTAGGCTCATCTAATAGAAGGAAATTAGGATTGGAGATGAGACGTGTAATGAGATAGAGCCTTCTTCTCTCTCCTCCAGAGAGAAGCTCAATAGGAGTGCGATGCATGGATGAAGGAAAACCGAAAATTTCCAAGAATCTTGCAGTAGTTACATCTTCTCCCTTTGAGTATCTTACTCTCTCTCCATAATCAAGGGCGTAATCAAGGACAGTCTTTTTACTCTCCAAGTTTCTTCCTAGCTGATCATAATATCCAAAAACCGTGTTTACCCCTTTGTCTACATTTCCGCTGTCAGGAAGTGTCCTTCCGTCCATAATATCGAGGAGGGTGGACTTGCCGCTTCCATTATTCCCCACCAGACCTATCTTCATTCCCTTTGTAAAGGAGAAAGTGAAGTCTGAGAATAGTGTTCTGTCCCCATATTTTTTACTTATTTCCGTCAAGTCTAGTATTTTCTTTCCAAGTCTTCGTTCAAGAGAGGTGAACTCTGTTATCTTGTCGTCTCTTACTTTCTCCAGTGATGACTGCATCTCTTCGATTCTGTCTTTTCTGTTCTTGTCTTTTCCTGTCCTTGCCTGAGGTCCCCTCATAAGCCACTTAAGCTCTCGTCTCAGAATAGTCTGCAGTCTCTGCTGCTCTTTTTCATTCATTACTATTCTTTCTTCTTTTCTCTCTAAGTAGGCAGAGTAGGAACCCGGATGTCTATAGAAGTGTCTTCTGTCCAGTTCCCAGATAGTAGAACAGCACTCATTTAGAATATGGCGGTCATGAGTGACAATGATAACTGAGATTGAAGTAGCCTTAATCCAGGATTCAATATACTCCACGCTCTTTATGTCCAAGTGGTTTGTCGGTTCGTCAAGAAGTAATAATCCAGGGCGAAGGGCAAAGGCTCTGGCTATTGCCACTTTCTTTTGTTCTCCCCCGGAGAGGGAGTCCATTCTACTTTCAGGGGAAAAATCTTCACCCATATCAGTGATAGAAGCAAGAAAAGATCTCTCAATATCCCAGAGATTCTCTTTCTCGATTTTCTCTCCCAAAGCTGTGTATGCTTTCTCGTCTCCTTTTTCTAATGCCTTATGATAATCTTTAAGAGTCTCTATGTTTTTATCTTTCGACAGATAGAGATAATCCATGACAGTACAGCCTTCAGGATATATAACGTTCTGTTCCAGCATAACGATGTTAGTGCCGCTTCTAAGAGATATCTTTCCTTCATCTGGAGTTATTTCTCCAGATAAAGTCTTTAGGAATGTAGATTTCCCACATCCATTCTTTCCGACTATTCCAACTTTCTCTCCACTTTCCAGTCCAAGAGTAACGTTTTCAAAGAGAGGCTCGTCTTTTAGAGTCTTTTCAAGGTTTTCAATGCTCAGTATATTCACGCCATTATAATAGTAAAAAGAGGGCTTGGTGTCATTGTCCTTATTTCATGAGAATGAGATAATCATACTATGATACGAGACATAGACCTTACTCTTACGCCCCAAGAGGCCTTTGAAGAGAAAACCATAATCAAAAGAGCATCATCTAAGTGTGGCATGGCAAATGATAAAGTAACAGGAATAAAGATTCTTAGAAAAAGCATTGATGCTAGGCGTAGTGATATAAAGATTAACCTAAGAGTAAGGCTCTTTGTAGGTGAAGAGGTTAAAAACACTTGGACTCCTGTCTCTTTTCCTGATGTTTCTTCGTCTCCCTCAGCTGTCGTGGTCGGCATGGGACCTGCGGGGCTCTTTGCTTCTCTTACATTGATTGAAAATGGTATTAAACCCATAGTGTTGGAAAGAGGAAAAGATGTTCACGAAAGAAAGAGGGATTGTGCTCTTTTGTGTACAAAAGGGGAACTAAATATAGAGTCCAACTATGTATATGGAGAGGGTGGAGCCGGTGCTTTTAGTGACGGTAAGCTCTATACGAGATCCATCAAGCGTGGCGACGTAGGAAAAGTATTATCATTATTGGTGCAGCATGGAGCAGATGAATCGATTCTCTATGAAACTCATCCCCATATCGGTACAGATAAGCTCCCTCTTGTCATGGAGAATATTCGTAAAACAATCATAAATAGTGGAGGAGAAGTCCACTTTAATACAAAAGTCGTCTCTCTCTTAAAGAATGATGAAAGAGTATACGGTGTAAAGTGTGAGAATGGAGAAGAATATTTGGGGCCTGTTATTCTCGCCACCGGACACAGTGCAAAGGATGTGTACAGATTCCTTGATTCCTCTTCTATAATGCTTGAAGCTAAAGACACAGCAGTGGGGGTGAGACTGGAGCATCCCCAATCTCTTATTGATCAGATCCAATACCATAACCCAAAGGGAAGGGGAGCGTATCTTCCCCCTGCAACATATTCCTTCGTAACACAAGTTAATGGAAGGGGAGTCTACTCTTTCTGCATGTGCCCGGGAGGAAGCATTGTCCCGACAGCTACAGAGTATGGAGCTTTAAGCGTCAATGGTATGAGTTCTTCTTCTCGCTCAGGAAGTAAAGCCAACTCAGCAATGGTAGTGCAGATAAGAAAAGAAGATGTTCCTGGAATAGGAGTGTTTTCAGTTCTTGAATGGGTTGAGAATATAGAACGAAATAGCTTCAGAGACAAGTTCAAGGCTCCTTCTCAAAGAATGGCTGACTTTGTGGACTACAAGTTCTCATCCACTCTTCCCAAGTCTACATATGCTCCAGGTCTTGTATCTTCTGATTTACATGATGTTTTGCCTCCTATAGTATCTTCTTCTCTCAAGGATGGTTTTATAAACTTTGGGCGTATGACAAGAGGAAAGTTCCTTACAAACGAAGCGGTGATGATAGCTTCTGAAACTAGGACAAGCTCACCTGTTCGCATTATTAGGGATGAAGCTTATAAATCCATCCCAGGCTTGTATCCTGCAGGAGAAGGAGCTGGATATGCCGGAGGAATAGTAAGTGCAGCAATAGACGGAACAGAGGTTGCAAAAGCATTGGCAAAATGCTTAATTTGTTGAGTAATAAGAAGAAATACATATTATGTATATGCTAGCTGACTTTAGTATTTTTCGTTGTTCACAGCCTAAACTTATATCCCCAAAAGCATGCATGCATCTTTCTGCCATATTTCGGGATTGTCCTGTCATATTCCCGTTCCTGGATGTGCAATCTAAAAAAAAATGATTCTATCCGAGACTGCCTGAGTTTCTATGGTCTTTGCTTTGATATAAACTTTCAAGTTTGAAGGGATTGTAATAATGAACTCCTTGTAGCTGAGTTTACCCTTCTTTTTCAATTTATACTCATCTATGCTACTTTCAAACTACTAGATCATTCCACAATAAAAAGTAATTGACACTTTTCTCACGGCATTAGTTTGCGGCCTAAAATGAGTATCCAAGTTATTAAGGATGTGTGTACTCTACACATTTAGCTCTTAAACTATACTTCATGGGAGTTATTGTTTGTAAGAGATTCTAAATTAGACCAGAATAGGGAAACTGTTCCTTATACTTTCTTAGGTCCTGTAGAGTGCGAAAGCCATAAGGGATCT
>CAMEXG010000150.1 GCA_945947045.1 uncultured Spirochaetales bacterium
CTGCTTCTAACCCTAACCTCACACCTGAAATCGAAGCTAAGGTTGCAGAGGTTGCTGCACTCATCAAGGCTGGAACAGTTGTCGTAAGAGACAATGGTGCAGGTCTCATCAAATAAGTAAAAACAGCTTAGGTAGGGCCGCCTCTTTTGGCGGCCCTTTGTGGATATTTAGACAGCGCTTAGCGCCCTCATTGGAGACGGAATGAGTCACGTTATCGAAATGTTGGGGATCCGCAAGGAGTTCCCGGGAATAGTCGCCAACGACAACATTAATCTGCAGGTGGAGGAAGGTGAGATCCATGCCATCCTTGGAGAAAACGGAGCAGGTAAATCAACACTGATGAGTATACTTTTCGGACTTTATCAAGCCGACAAAGGTGTAATCAAGGTCAGGGGAAAAGAAGTATCTATAAAAAGCCCGAATGATGCATTTGACCTTGGAATAGGAATGGTTCATCAGCATTTCCAGCTTGTACACAATTTTACAGTTGCTGAAAACATTATTCTTGGAAAAGAAGGTGGCTTTGTTTATGACATAAAGTCTGCTTCCAAGAAAATCAAAGAAATATCAAAGCACTACGGTCTTGAGATCGAACCTGATATGGTCATCGAAGACATAACAGTAGGTATGCAGCAGAGAGTCGAGATTTTGAAGATGCTCTATAGAGATGCAGATATTCTTATTTTCGACGAACCTACAGCTGTACTTACACCTCAGGAAATAGACGAACTTATGGTAATTATGAAGAATCTTGCATCTGAAGGTAAGAGCATCATTCTCATTACTCATAAGCTTGATGAAATAAAGAGAGTAGCAAAAAGATGTACTGTCATTAGAAGAGGTAAGTTTATTGGTGTTGTGGATGTAGCTACGACATCTGTAAATGAAATGGCTGCAATGATGGTAGGTCGTCCTGTATCTTTCAAGGTAGAAAAGGCTCCGAAGACACCGGGAGAAGCTGTTTTGGAAGTTGAGAATCTGAATGTCCTCAATAATAAAGGCGTTCTTGGCGTCAAAGATTTCTCTCTTTCTGTCCGAAGGGGCGAAATAGTCGGTATTGCCGGTGTAGACGGCAACGGACAGACAGAGCTTGTGGAAGCTATCACCGGACTGAGAAAGATTCAATCCGGATCAATTAAATTCCTTGGAGAAGATATTTCCACACTCTCCATTAAAGATAGAAATGAGAAAGGACTGGGACATATTCCAGAAGACAGACAGAAAAGAGGACTTATCCTTTCTATGCCTATTGCGTCAAACATGGTGATCAAAGATTTCGACAAGGCTCCATTCTCCAAGAATGGAATATTGAACAAAGATGCCATCAGAGATTACTCCCAAGAGATTGTAGATAAATTCGATGTAAGAAGCGGAGAAGGAATCGATAGCCTTGCGGGTATGCTTAGCGGTGGAAACCAGCAGAAGGCAATAATCGGAAGAGAGGTTACAGAGGATCCAGACCTTTTGATCGCTGTTCAGCCTACACGAGGTCTTGATGTTGGAGCCATAGAGTTTATACATCAGGCAATTGTTGCGCAGAGAGACAAGGGAAAAGCTGTTTTGTTGGTGTCTTTCGAGCTTGATGAAATATTCAACCTATCTGACAGGATTGCTGTAATTAACTCCGGACGCTTAATTGACATAGTCAAGACAGAAGAGACTGATGTACATGATGTGGGATTGATGATGGCAGGAATAAAGGCGGAGAATAAGGAGGAGAATAAATGACAAAAGAAAGCACAAAGGTTATAAAAGAGCCTTTGAAGGTAAAAAAAGTTCCTTCTTTTCTAGTCTCGATAACTGCTGTAATACTTGGTGTAATTGCAGGTTCTATATTAATTCTGATCATTGGCAAGAACCCTATTGTCGGTTTCGAGCGATTGTTGTTCGGAGCTTTCTCCAACAAGAGAAGAATCGGAAATACATTAAGTATGTCCACTCAGCTTATATTGATGGGTCTTTCGTTCTCTTTTGCATATAAGACAGGACTCTTTAATATCGGAGGATCCGGGCAGATGCTTATGGGAGGAATAGTTTCAACTATTCTTGGCCACTACCTGCCTTCTTCTATGCCGAAGCCTGTTTACATTATGATCGTAGTAATCGGTGCGGTGTTGATCGGAGGGCTATGGGGGTTAATTGCAGGCTTTTTAAAAGCTAAGTTTAACGTTCATGAAGTCGTTTCTTCCATTATGCTTAACTGGATTGCTTATTGGCTTGTCTACGATTTCATCCCTCGTTTTGTCAAAGACCAAGCTATTGCTGTCAAGTCCAAACCTTTAGATTTCTCTAGAACTCTTGGCTTGGAGTGGCTGAGGAAAGCTACAGGAATGAGTACCCTCAACCTTGGTTTCTTGTTTGCCATCATAGCTTGCGTCGTAATTTGGTTTATTCTTGAAAAGACCACATTGGGCTATAACCTTAAGGCTGTAGGTGCAAATAAGTATTGCGCCGAGTATGCCGGAATAAAGATCCAAAGATCCATAATGATCAGTATGGCCATAGCTGGAGCTTTGGCAGGACTTGCCGGCCTCACATACTACTGTGGATACTCGAACCTTATGGAAATGGGAAAGATGCCTAATGAAGGATTCGACGGAATCGCAGTAGCCCTTCTCGGCAACTGCTCTCCAATAGGCGTCTTCTTTGCAGCGATATTCTTCGGAGCATTGAAGATGGGAAAGGGATCCTTGGCCGCCACAGGTATTCCTACGGAACTGGCTGATACTATTATTGCTACTATCATATATTTTACAGCCACAAGCGTAATAATCGCTTCCTTCTGGAACAAGATATATAAGAAAAGATATGAGAAGAAGAAGGCAAAACTAGAAGGGGAGGAGAAGAAATGAACGGAATTTGGGACGTAATAAAAATTATTATCCCCGGAGCCATTGCATATACAATGCCAATATTAATGGGAGCATTGGGTGGACTATACTCAGAACGCAGTGGTGTTACAAACCTTTGTATCGAAGGTTTGATGCTATTTGGATGCTTTGCATCTGCAGCTACAATCGTTAAATTACAGGCTTTGGGTATGAATTATACTCTCACTATTGTCTGTGGTATCTGCGTCGCTATGCTTGCATCCATGGCCCTCTCTTATCTGCACGCCTTGGCTTCAATCAAACTAAAGGCAGACCAGACTATAAGCGGTACGGCCATCAATATGCTTTCCACTGCACTGTCTCTCTTCCTTGCACAGACGATAACAGGAAGTGGAAACATTACGATTGTAAGAGGAATCATCAGGAATAATATTCCTATTCTCTCTAAAATACCGGTTGTAGGCCCACTTTTCTTCTCTCAGACATATTGGACCACATGGCTTTGTCTTATAGTTTGGGGTGTATCTTACTTCCTTCTTTATAAGACAAACTTCGGCCTTAGACTTCGTGCCTGTGGAGAGCATCCCTCTGCAGTGGCTTCAGCAGGTGTAAATGTCCACAAGATGAGATATATCGGCGTATTACTTTCAGGAATGCTCTCAGGTTTGGGAGGAGCTGTCATTCTCGTTACTTATGCCGGAGAATACAATAGCGGTGCAGGAATCAACGGCCTGGGGTTTTTGGCCATTGCCGCACTTATCTTCGGACAGTGGAAGCCACTTGGAATCTTAGGTTCCACAGCTTTCTTCGGTCTATTTATGACCATTGCAAATACAGGTCGTGTAATACCTGGAATAGCAAGTATTCCTACAGGATTCCTGGGACTCTTCCCATACTTGGCCACTCTTATTGCATTGATCCTTTCAAGTAAGAAGAGTAGAGCTCCTCTTGCTTCCGGTCAGCCGTTCTAAGTGTAATGGAGGTCTTGATGACTTCCATTATTCTTTAGTGCTATATTTAAACAATGATAGAGTTATTGGTTTTGTTTTTTGTTCCTTTTGTCGGAACGATGTTAGGCTCGGCTGCAGTGTTCTTTCTTCCCAATGGATTGGGAGTGAAAACGGAGAAAGTAGTGCTTGGATTTGCTTCCGGCGTCATGATTGCTGCATCTGTGTGGTCTTTGCTTCTGCCGGCAATAGAATCTTCTTCATATTATACGGCAGCGATTGGTTTCTTATTGGGAATAGCTTTTCTTTTGTTATTGGATTATATTGTCCCTCATCTCCACCCCAATGCAGATGTTCCAGAGGGGCCTGCGTCCAAAGTATCGAAGTCTATTCTACTTATCCTCTCCGTTACTCTTCACAATATTCCTGAGGGTATGGCGGTAGGAGCTTCTGCCGCAGTGTCCTTGGCCACAGGTTCTTCAATTCCTATGGCTTCCGCTTTGGCTTTATCAATAGGTATCGCTTTGCAGAATTTACCTGAAGGTATGGTGGTGGCTATGCCTTTACTTGATAATGGTAAGAAGAAATGGAGGGCCTTCGGTTTAGGGACATTGTCAGGAATAGTAGAGCCGATAGGTTCCTTTGTCGCCTTTATGTTTGTAGCTAAAGTGACAGCACTCTTGCCTATACTGCTTTCTTTTGCTGCCGGAGCAATGTTCTATGTGGTAGTTGAAGAGCTTATTCCTGAGATGAGCGAAGGAGATCACTCGAATATCGGAACAGTGGGGGCGGCCCTCGGGTTTGCCATAATGATGATGCTTGATGGCATTTTCGGCTAATCGTCGGATGAAAAGGTAAAAGCAACTAATTTAGGCTTTGTCTGGTCCCTTGCATTTTGGTGTTTGGGTATGTCACTTTTCAGTCCCTGCGGTTTTGTCTCATTTATTTCTCAAGAAGTCTGGTTGTACATGGCTCCCTCCCGGTTTCTTGAAGAAGTAAACCCAATCCCACCTTTCTCTAAGGTTGCATTTATGTTTTCAATTCTCTATTTACTGCTAGTTGATATTTGGAAAAAAAATCCTTGCTCTATTTCAAATCTCATGCAA
Source organism: uncultured Spirochaetales bacterium (assembly GCA_945947045.1). Classification (GTDB taxonomy): domain Bacteria; phylum Spirochaetota; class Spirochaetia; order Sphaerochaetales; family Sphaerochaetaceae; genus Ornithospirochaeta. The sequence continues at coordinate 4,885 of CAMEXG010000150.1, forward strand.
GAATATATTCCGTTGCAGTAGAAGGGACTGCAACTCCCTAAAGGGGACAAGGAGGTTGCCGCTGAGA
>CAMEXG010000151.1 GCA_945947045.1 uncultured Spirochaetales bacterium
CTTAAAAAGGGGACACTATATATAGTTTTTCACAAGTTTTTCACATTTTTGCACAATAAGGAATTATTATGTGGAAAACTCAAATACAGGTACGTTTTTAATAGTAATATACAACGCATGTATATATTTATTTAATTCTTTATATTATAAATATTTATTATTTACTAAACTATGTATTTTATTATCAAAGTTATATAATTTTCTATATGGTAAATACAAGATGTGAAATTGTGAAAAACTCTTTTTTCATTGAGTTTTTCACAAGTTTTTCACATTTTTTATAATTTAAGACTATTCTGTTGTGTAATTCTTCTAATAAGCGTGAATTAGATTGGTCAATACTCTTTTATGTCTTGTTGATTGTTTATTCCGTCTAGTGTCTTTAAATATCTTGAGACCTTTGTTCTTCTGCATATATTCTATCTAGAAAGTGATAAAGTTCTCTTACATTTCCATCCCACTTATATCCCATAAGTTTATTGTAATCATCATTTAATCTTCCTTCTGATATATTTCTTTTCTCTTCATAAGCCTTGATGATGTCAGGTATATCTTCAGGATGTTCTCTTAAGGGAGAAGTGTTTATTGATATATTCTTTATTCTGTAATAGAAGTCTCTTCTTATCCTCTTTTCTTCCAGTAGCACCTCCAGAGACTTCTGTGCGGCTGTAATGAGTCTAAATGATGTATTTTCTTCTATATCGGACCCAACAGGCCTATATGAACCTGTTTCTATTGTATCCAGAAGTTTTCCCTGTGTATCTAATGGTAGGTCTCCTACTTCATCTAGAAATAGTGTAGTTCCATTTGCTTTACCAAGTAGACCTTTTCTACTTTCACCGGCTGATGTATATGCTCCTTTCTTATGTCCGAATAGATCCGAGTCTATTATTGAAGAATTGAGGTTAGAACAATTAATATATACACACTCTTTTTTATTGCCGCTTAAAGTATGAATAAGCTTTGAACTCATACTCTTTCCCGTACCAGTCTCTCCATATAGATGGACAGGAAGCTTCGATTGGGATGAGAGTGCTATCTGTGCCCTTAATCTTTTAATGTCCCTGCTATGTCCTATTATATGCTTCTGGAGTCTCTTCTCCAGGACCTTATGAAGTCTTATTTTCTCAAATGTGGATTTGAGCATGTTTGATGTGTTTGGATAAGGTATATGGAATACGTTTCCACTTCCCAGATATTCAACTAGATCAATAGGGCTTTCAAAAGCGGCCAATATTGAAATAGATGGATCCAGTCTCTTCCATATTTCCTTAATATAGGATGCGTGACGTTGAGATATTGCCAACACATCAGTTCCCTCAGGCATATTCTTGTTTATATCACCTAAAACCATTTCGTCTCCATTTTTCAAAACGTTTACTATTGATGAAGAGAACTGGCTTTCTTCTCCGTATACTACTACTTTCATTTAGCCCCCATAAGAACTGATAATTATGTTGTTGCATAACTAACAAAGGGCGTCAATGAAAGTTATTTTAGGTATTTGGGTGTAAAAGTGACTGAACAGCGGCTGCCGTATAAACCGCGGCGGTTTCAGCTCTAAGTATATTTGTGCGTAAAAGCACTGGATAAAAGCCGTTATTTTCAGCTAAAACGCATTCTTGGTCACTAAATCCACCTTCTGGACCTATGAACAAAGATGCAACATTTTTTATATCGTCATTAGTGAAAACTTTTTCAATATATGTGGTTTTTCCTCTTATACTTTGGTGAAGAATTACTTTTTTACCCTCTGCTTTCTCTATTGCTGTGAAAAAAGATACGGGACCTGATAAAATTGGCGAACGAGAGCCACTTTGTTGAACAGCTTCTTTAAGTATAGTTTCAAGTCTCTCTTTTTGATGTGAAGAAAAATCATGTTCCTGTGCATTATCTGTATCCATGAATATTATTTTTCTCACTCCTATCTCTGTCAAAGCCCTTACTACGCTTTCATTTTTCTTACCTTTTAAGATAGATACATATACATCTATAGGAGCGAAGGGGCCAGAATAACCGGACAACGAGTCTAAGAGAGTGTCTTCGGGATTATCTGTAGGTTTTAGGAGAAGCGTTCCTTCATCTTCCAAAGTCGCTTCGTAATAGTTGTCTTTCGTATCCTTTGCAGTAAATATAGTTCCTTTCTCTAGTCTCAGAACCTTTTCAAGGTACTGGACCTCCCTTTTCTTTAAAGAATATAAGGGAGATCCATCGTAGTCTTGGCTGAGGAGGAATACCCTCATATGACACTTACCTCACTTACAGTTACTTCCGGACTCATAGTCTGTTGCTGTTTTTTATACTCTTCTACTGTTATTCCGCTTTTCACAACTTCTACAGCTTTGACAAGCTGAGTGTCGAAATCAAGGTCTGCAACAGGTCTCTTGTCATAATCGAGAGAGTAGATGTATTCATTTCTCATTAATAGTTGTAATAACTCTTCAGGTACACCTGATTCTTTGTAGTGTTCTGCAAATGCGAGGATATTTTCTTTTGTATAATCTGGATATTCCTTCAACCAGTCTTCCAGATATGTCTCCTTTAAGAAGGCTGAGTACGCTTCCATTTCTTCATCGCTATACTCTTCGTCTACATCCACTATAAAGTCAGGAGTAATACCTATTTCATGGATATCTGCTCCGCTTGGAGTATAGTAGTGGGCTACAGTTATATTAAGGTATCCACCCATAAATGCGATTGTAAACTGCATTATGCCTTTACCGAAGGTCTGGCTTCCTACTACAAGTGCCCTGTCGTTGTCTCTGAGTGCGCCTGTCAATATTTCGCTGGCGGAGGCTGTTCCTCCATTGACAAGTAAGACTACAGGAATGCTTTCATTTACAGCCAGATATCCAGTGGAAGTATAAACAGTATCTTTGTTGTTAGATTTTTCCTTGAACTTTGTGGTCATGAGAGTCTTTCCGTCAGGGACAAACATATTTGCAATTCCCAAAGCAGAATCTACACTTCCACCTCTATTATTTCTCAAGTCTATGATGAAGCTTTCAGCTCCCTTTGATAATAGATCCTCTACATCAGAGCGGAAACTATCTTGAGTAGTCTGTGAGAATTCAAGAATTCTAATATATCCGACATTGTCTGCAATTATTCCTTTTTCCGTTGAAGGGCTAGTAATCTCTTCAGGCATCAGCGTCACATCAAATTCGCTGCTTCCTCTATGAATTGTAAGAGTAATAGGAGTATTTTCCTTTCCTCTGATGAGTTTACTTGCTTCGTTGGCATCCATCTCATAAATCTCGGTTCCGTTTACATGGCTGATCATATCGCCGGATCTGAGACCTGCCCTATCAGCAGGAGCTCCAGGGAATGGGGATGTAATGATAACCATATAGGTAGACGGATCCTCCCAGTCTATATAAGCAGGGTTTACCTTTGTAAGGTATATACCGATACCTACATATTTTCCTGTAGTCTCTTCACTGAACTCCTGAGCGTCTTCAGGTGTTATATAATACGAATACTTGTCGCCGAGAGAATCTATCATTGCCGAGATTACAGCGTCCTGCATCTTCTGGCTGTCTATCTCATATAAAAAGTTTGTATCAAGATAAGAGTAGAGATTTCCCAGGGCGTAGAGCATTTCCGACAGAGATGCGGCCTGCTGGGCTGAACTATTGGAATCTGATGATCCGTACTGAGCTGACGGAGCCATATATCGCTCAATTGAAGGAGCTGCTGACAATGATGTGGCCAAAACCACTAAAGCCATTATTATTACCAATACTTTTTTCATAACTACTATGATAATTCTATTCTCGACTAGTTCCTACATAATAAATCTGTATATTGTGTGTGGATGGTTTCTTCACTGAAAGGGTTATATTGAATATAATCTTATTATGTCGCTCTTCATAAACTATCCGTCATGGATTTCTCCATATGTATTTGAAGGACTACCTATAAGATGGTACGCAGTGATGTATATATTTGCATTCGCCACTGCCTATATCCTTTTTATGAGGTTGTTAAAGGAAAAAGAGAATAGAGATATAAAAAAAGAAACTGCGGAAGATATGTTCATTTGGGCTGTAGTCGGGCTCTTGATCGGTGCCAGAGTTGCATCATGCCTTTTCTATGATGACGCCTTATACTATCTTACTCATCCATGGATGATATTCTGGCCCTTCAGGAATGGAAAGTTTGTGGGTCTACCAGGAATGAGTTATCATGGGGGAGTAATAGGAGCGATAGTAGCCGGCTTGATATATGCCAAGGTTAAGAAGATAAGCTTCCTGAGAATGGCGGATCTCATTACTGCCTCCATTCCTTTCGCTTATACTTGGGGAAGGTTAGGAAACTTCTTTAATGGAGAGTTGTATGGAAGAGTCACAACATCAAAAATAGGTATGCTCTTTCCATATGCAGAGAGATTCAGCTCCACCCACCAATGGGTCAGAAGTGTTGCAGATAGTGTGGGGATACAGTATGCACCTGGAGATTATATCAACCTTCCAAGATGGCCAAGCCAACTTTTTGAAGCTTTTTTTGAAGGTCTTGTACTTGGTGCAGTAATTTGGTTTGTTGTCAGAAAGATAAAGAAAAACAAAAATATGGCTGACGGTACTATTCTCGGTTCCTATATCATGGGTTATGGATTAATTAGATTCATTCTCGAATATTTCAGACAACCTGATAGTGACATTGGATATGTAATCGGCCACAGTAACAATATCTACCTCTTTGAGAGTTTTTCTAATATTTCAAAGGGTCAGGTTTTCTGCCTATTGATGGTTATTGGAGGCTTAGCTCTCCTAGTGTGTGTCAATTTGATTGCTAAAAGGAAAAAGATAGATGATAGACGAAAGAATTAAAAGTCTTAGGGCCCAAATGGCTCAAGTCGGAGTGGATGCTTGGATTATTACAGGCACCGATCCTCATCAAAGTGAATATGTCGCTCCTAGATGGAGGACAAGAGAATTCA
>CAMEXG010000152.1 GCA_945947045.1 uncultured Spirochaetales bacterium
TCTTGAGAATACGACTCAGGAAGCTCCCTGCCTTTAGGCGGGAGAGTTGTCACTTGATGACTCTTAGAATAAACCCTTTCAGGTATTGGCTTTCAGGAAATGATAGACGCTGAGGATGGTCTGGAGCTTGGGACAACGTCTCCAACACCTGTACTTCGACTCCAGCGTCTGCTGCCGCCCAGCTGAGAGTTAAGAGGAAGTTTTCTCTTGTCATTGCACCGGAGCAGGAGAATGTTGCGATGATTCCTCCATTCTTGATCTTCATCATAGCAACTCTATTAAGGTCTTTATATGCCCTTGTTGCGTTTTCCAGTTTTCCTTTTGTCTGTGCAAGCTTTGGTGGATCGAGAATGATCACGTCATACTTATTCTCTTCGATTCCTCTTACATACTCAAAGCAGTCATAGGCTTCTATCTCCACCTTTTCTCTTGAGGCTGGAGGTAGTGTCCCCTTATTTTCGTTGAGATGAATCTGATACAGTAAATGGCGCAGTGCAGACTCAGATGAATCCACGGCTTTTACGCTCTTTGCTCCTGCACGTAGGGCGTGAAGCGTGAAGCCTCCGGTATAAGAACATACATCAAGAACATCTTTGTCTTTTACATACTTTTCTATGGCATTTCTGTTGTCTCTTTGATCGCAGTAGAATCCAGATTTCTGACCCTTGCCTGGGGCTGCTTCGTACCATAGTCCGCTTTCGAGAAATAGAGTGTTCTTCAAGTCATCTTTAGATAAGTTAGTTTCTTTTCCATTGATGAAGTATCTTACTTTATCAGAGAGACCTTCAGAAGATGAATAAAAGGGGTCGGTAGTCACCTGAATACGGGAGGGGGAAAGAAGATCTGTGAGAGTATTGATGATGACAGGCAAGAAGTGCTCTGCAAAACGGGAAGAGATTATTATCCTTATTTCCCTGCCGTAACTATCGGCGGCTACCCCAGGAATAAAATCTGCCTCTCCGTGAATAAGGCGGAAACAGGTTGTATCGGGAGAAGAGAAATAATCTTTTCGTCTAAATACAGCATTTTTAACCAGCCTCTCCACAAAGCTTTCATCTGTATCTTCATCTGGATCCCAAGATAATAGATGAAGAATGATATGGGATTTCTCGTCGTACCACCCCTTTGCGATAAACGTTCCTTCGCTGTTATATACATTAGCCCAATCTGCAGTTGTAAATGAAGGGATGACTTTATCTACAGCTCCGGAGAATACCCAAGGATGGTGTTTCTCAAGTTGTTTTTCTTTTCCCTTACCGATTCTTATCGAGTACATATTATCCTCCTTCATGAGGATAGATTATTAATCGTTAAGGTACAAGTTCCCATTTAGCAAAGAGGTGTATATAATCACCTCATGGCTGAAAAACTTGTTGTTTTCGATTTAGATGGTACTCTGTTGGATACGTTGGAAGATATTAGAGGTGCGATAAACTATGCTCTCTCTGCTTGGTGCGTGCCGAAAGTAGAAAAAGAGAAGATTCGTTTGTATGTGGGGCATGGACTGAGAAACGCTTTGTTTACTGCCTTAGACAACAGCGGTCATAAAGTTCCGGAAGAAGACTTACCTTTGATGGTAGACCTTATGATGTCTTGTTATAGAAATCATCCCTCTGACTATACAACTCCATACCCCGGGGTTGTAGATATGCTCTGTCATCTTAAAAACGGCGGTTTTAAGATGGGAGTCATCTCCAATAAAAGCGAAGAATTGGTCACTAGAATTGTAAAGAACATATTACCCTCTGTCGACTTTGATTTTGTACTTGGTCAGAGTGATAGGTATCCACTTAAACCTAATCCTGAAAGCTTATTGAGTATGATGAGAGAGTATCGTGTCGATAAAGACTCAACAATCTATATCGGTGACAGTGAAGTCGATTACTTGACTGCCAATAATGCCGGAGTGAAGAGTATAATCGTGAACTATGGCTTCAGGACAAAGGAAGAACTTGAAAGAAGCGGGGTAATGGAGAGTGTAAATGACGTCTCTGCTCTTTTAAGTCGAATAGAAGAATTCTTCAGTTGTAGACAATGACGAGGAATAATACTAAAATAAAGTGTACAATTAATTAAAATATAAAGAAATATACATATTATATCAAAACACTGAATTAATATATTTGTCAGAAATCGGGCAAAAACGTGTTTTGTATATGTATGGAGAAAGTGATTCCTTTAGTTATATTCGGGTTTGCAATGGGATTAATAAGTAGTATGCATTTATACATACTATGGGTTACCTCCTTTATTATCCTGTCCATTTCCATATATAAGCGAAAGGATGATCTTTCTGTCTTTCTCCTCACATTTATTATAGCTGCTTTCCTTTTCCATAAAACCATCACTCCTTCTTCACAGGTAATCCCTATGAAAGCACAAGAAACTCTAATTGTGGGGGGAAAGATTATATCTATCCCGTCATATCGTGGGAATGAAAAGAGGGGATATAATTTAGAGCTTTCATGCTATAGCGATGGAGAAGGTAACTGGTACAGTGCCGGAGGAAAGATATATGTAATATCGAAACTTGGAGACGAAGACCTAGGGGATAGAGTAGTACTAAAAGGCAAGATGATGGATGGTTTTTTCTTGTCTTCCTCCTCTCTCATAGAAAAGCGTAGTGCCTTTGGTCGTGGAAGAAGGCGCTTTCTCTCGCTGTTTACTAGAAGTCTTGAGAGAGGGGATGTAGGGGATTTGTCTTCTCTTTTAATCACGGGATCCTCTTTGGACGGAGGAAAAGAGATACAAGAAATAGGTAGAGCCATGGGACTGAGCCATCTATTCGCCTTATCCGGCATGCATTTGGCTTTTATATTCATGATGACCCAAAAGCCTCTATCTATAATAATCGGGAAGGAGAGGGCAGAGATTATTTCACATCTAATTGCTTTTCTTTTTGTCTATATAAACGGCTATAGACCATCTCTTTTACGGGCATTTATTTTGATGATACTTTCAAAACACATTGGTGTAGGATATTCTCACGTGCTTTCTCTCCTATTTATGATGAAAATGGTTCCTGGCTTAGTAAACGACTATGGAGCCGCTCTTAGTTTCTCTGCACTTTCGGGCATCTTATTGTTCACAAGTGGATTCAATAGCAGTATGGCCATGGTTATGTCCACATTCGGGGCGCTTGCAGCTACCGTTCCTTTATCTCTCAAGTTGTTTTCTTCCTGGTCCTTGGCTTCACTCTTTTTGTCTATTCCGGGAGGTATATTAATCGAAGTGGTGTTTTTTATAGTTATAATAAATTGTTTTATTCCTAAATTAGATTATATTATCTTGAATATAATTGAAATGATAAGAAGCATCCCATCCATAATCCCGGATATGACACAATATGACCTAAAGCTTTATTGGCCCCTATTATTCACTACTCTTTCAATCTTCTTTATAAACAAGGCTTTTCCTTTTATAGAGAGGTGGATTATCATCAAGGTATGTGGAACCTCAACTACGACAGCCCTAAAGAGATTGAACGAGTATTAAATGAAAGAGGACTAGCCATGTCCAAGAAGTTCGGACAGAACTTTCTTATTTCTCCGGAAGGGAGAAAAAGACTTGTTGATCTAATGGAACTGGAAAGCGGGATGAAAGTCTGGGAGATAGGTCCTGGACTGGGAGCAATAACCCATATGTTGATTCAAAGAAAGGTTAATCTGACTTCTTTTGAAATAGACCATGGATTTGCATCCCTATTAGAGGAAGTTGCATTCAACGATGAAGATAACTTCACTCTTGTTGAAGGTGACGCCCTGAAGACTCTCTTTAAAAAAAGACTTTTGCCCCTACCTGATAGAATCGTAGGTAATCTTCCTTATAACGTAGGCTCAGTAATGATAGGAAAGCTGATCGAGAATTCTTATCTTCCTCCTTTAATGGTCTTTACTCTTCAGCGTGAAGTAGTAGATAGAATGACCAGCAAGCCAGGTGAAGATGATTATTCATCGTTTTCTGTGCTTACTCAGATCGATTATGAAAATAAGCTTTCATTAAAGCTGCCGAAAGGCTGCTTCTGGCCTCAGCCTAATGTTGAGAGTGCAGTTGTGGTAATGAAAAAAAGAGAGACTCCTTTGGTTTCAGAAGAACTTAGACCTATCTTCATTCCTCTTGTAAGAGATTTGTTCCAGCAAAGAAGAAAGACAGTGAGAAATAATCTCAACTCTTCCGAGTATGGCAATATGGGGAAAGAAAAAGTCGAGGAATTAATCAGGAACGCAGGCCTCAATGGTAGTGAAAGGGCTGAAGCTTTAAAATGGGAAGACCTGGTAAGGCTGGCGGAAAGTGCAAAGAGAATTAAGACTATTTAATTCTTCCTTTCCATATTAATATTCCTTCGTCGATTGAAGCGTAAAGGGCAGCTACGGCGATTACTGTGGACGATAAAGCGTAAGGGATGAGATTAAGTGTCAGAGGAAAAATGAAGAGAAGTAATCCTGTGACTTTATTTGGTACTGTATGAAGTAGTATTAGTTTCTTTTCTTTCATTAATCCTGTCGCCAGGTTAATAACCCTCAATATAAAAATCAGGGCGATCAAGAAAAGAAGAAAAAGATCAAAGTGTAATAAAGGATAAATGGCAATAAATGAAGTGGCAGAGAAGACTATGTCCCCTATGCTATCTAAGAGAGAGCCGAGGGTGGATGTGGTCTTTGTTCTTCTTGCGATAAAGCCATCGAGAATATCTGTAAACCCCAGAAACACATAAAGAGAACAAAAAGAAATGGATAGAGGTTGAAGCAATAGGAGAAAGGGGGAGAGGATAAGTCGGAGTATTGTAAGTAAGTTTGCCATAAGGAAAGAAAAACGGGCCACACAAAGTGACCCGGGATTAAGAAGAGTAGAATTAAACAAGCTTACCCATCTGG
>CAMEXG010000153.1 GCA_945947045.1 uncultured Spirochaetales bacterium
TTTCCTTCGAGGTTCCACAACCAACTGTTTTAATTGGTCAGTTTTCGGACTTGATCGGGTCTCGTAGTCTATTGTGCCTTACATCTCAGGGATTATCTATGTCTTTTTCTCCCAGATCAGATAATGTGATAAGGGTGGTGAATACAGTAAGACAGGATAAAAAGAAGTTTACATACCCTAATATTAAATATAGACGAGAAGATCGTTGGGCCAATGCCGTAAAGGCTGTATTGTACGAACTGGCTAAAGAGAACATAACAATCGGGGGATATAATATCCTTATTTCAGGTCGAGGTGCCGGAGCGGATTCCTGGAGTCTTACTTCCTCTCTGTATTTCGGAACGCTTTATGGAATTTCAAAATTAGAGAATCTTAATCTTACAAAAGAAAAGATACTTGAAATATCAAAGAAGGCAAATTCATTCTCGCCATCCCATCAGGCTAGGCTCAGAGATCTTTGGATATTAATAAACGCCAAGCCAGGAAGAGTATACCTTTGGTCGGAGAGAAAAGAGGAAGGTGAAGAAATATTATATGAAGGAAATGAACAGAAATCGTTCATTGTTTCATCCTCTCTCCCTTTCTCCGTTCTTACACCTGAAGAAGACGAGTTCAGAATGGAAGCCAAAGAAGTATTGACTTCATTGGAAAATAAATCAATTTCTCTCTCCGATATTAGAAAACTAACGGAAAAAGAAGCCAGGACAATGACCTCAAGATATCCTGACAGGGAGAGAAGGTGCCTTACGCATCTTGTCATAGAGAATGAGTGTTGTAATAAGGCGAAAGAGGCTATAGAAAAAAGAGATCTTATATCTTTTGGAAAGACATTATTCTCTCTTCAAAGATCTATCGTGGAGAATGCAGAGCTTTCCAGCCCTGAGCTTGATTGGATTTGGAGACGAGGACAGGAGTGTGACGGAGTCCTTGGTCTCTGTCTTATCGGCTTAGGAATTGCAGGTTCTTTCTTGGCGGTCGTTGACGGCCGAGCCTCCAATCTATATGCTCAAAAGGAAGAAGAGTATGAAAGAATATTTGGATTTAGGTCTACAATTCGTCCATTCATACCCCTTGGATCACCTTTTGAGGAAAGGCAATAGATGCGAATTCTAATTTCTAACGACGACGGGTTCATGAGAGAAGGGATCCGTACACTTGAAGCTGCGTTGACAAGACACGGCCATGATGTATATTCGGTTGCTCCACATACAGAGCAGAGTGCAAAGTCTCATTCCATGACAGTACTTGGTTCTGTCACTATTTGGAAACATGACGACCATCACTACTCCTTGGAGGGTACACCTGCAGACTGCATTATTTATTCTTTAAAGTCCGGACTACTGCCTGAGGAACCTGAAGTAATCATTGGAGGCATAAACCATGGATATAACCTCTCTTCAGACACCATCTACTCAGGAACTTGCGGCGTAGCGAGACAAGGAGCCATGTACGGTATTCCCAGTATCGCCATCTCCTGTATGTGTGATGGAAATGGGGAATATGACTTTGAGACTCCGGCAGAGTATTTGGCGTCCAACATAGAGTATTTTTCTAAATCTCTCATAGGTGCAGAATCATTCCTGAATATTAATTTCCCTCCACAGTGGAATGGAAAAGTTGAAAAGTCATCTCTTGGAGTAATTCATTATGACGACCAGTTTACTGTGAAAGAGAGGGGGAATAAAATCAACGTCAAAACAAGTGGTTGTAACATGATAGCTGTTCCATCTTCTGAAAGTCAGGGATATGATATGGACAGTGTTGTTACACAACGGGGCTCTGCATCCATTACTTTCGTTGAAATTACTCCTGGTTATGACAAAGAAAGAATGAATATGCTTCAAGTGTAAGTTGTAACTAACCTTGACGAGTAATGAGTTAAAGAATTACCTTTTATGAAGAAGGAAAGAATAAAATGGATAGGATTGTCTATCTTGATAACAATGCCACGACTCAAATGGCTCAGGAAGTCATAGAGATCATGGCTGAAAACGCCGACCTTTATGGTAATGCATCCAGCATGCATACTCTCGGACGCTCTTCTTATACAGCAATAGAGTGGGCCAGAGGAGAGGTTTCGGCTCTTATAGATTCGGATCCCGGAGAGATTTATTTCGTCTCCGGTGCCTCGGAAGCCAATAACACGGTATTTAATGTCTTTAGAGACAGGATCGATGCCGGTGACAAAAGAGACAGAATACTTTTGTCTTCTGTTGAGCATCCTGCATCAATTGAGACCATGAAGTATCTTGTTTCAAAAGGCTACAAAGTAGAAACAGTTCCTGTGGACGGCACTGGAGAGCTGAAGCTTGACGAATTGGAGAAAATGATGGATGAAGATGTGTGCCTTGTATCAGTAATGACAGGCAACAATGAATCCGGAGTAATACAGCCAGTTAAAAAAGCTGCCGAGATAGCTCATAAATATGGGGCTTATTTTCATACTGACGCCACTCAGGCAATTGGAAAGATTCCTGTATCCGTAAAGGACATCGGAGCTGATTATCTCTCTATGTCCGCCCATAAATTCTATGGGCCTAAAGGAATTGGAGTCTTATTTGTCAAGAAGGGTGTTCCCCTCTCTCCTTTTGTACATGGAGGTCATCAGGAAAAAGGATATAGGGCTGGAACATATAACAACCAGTCTATTATCGGAATGGGAAAGGCTGCAGAGCTGGCTAGAGTTAACCTTAAAAGAGAACACGATGAACTTTGGAGGCTGAGAGAGAAGCTTAGGAAGGGAATTGAAGAGAGAGTCCCAAATGTCGTGATAAATGGCTCAAATGATGAAAACAAGTGTCTTCCTGGGACTCTAAACGTCTCCTTCCCCTCAGCTGAGGGTGAGTCTATCCTCCTGTACTTGGATATGGAGGGAATAGAAGTATCGACAGGAAGCGCCTGTGCTTCTGGTTCTTTGGAGCCTAGCTATGTGCTTCTTGCAGCAGGATTGGATGTGGAATTGGCTCATGGTTCCATCAGATTCTCTCTTGGAAGGTATAACACAGATGAAGATGTGGATTATACTTTAGAGAAGCTTCCTCCGATTATTAAGAAAATCAGAGAAATGAGTACAAGGAAGTAAAATATGGCACAGAGTTTTATGGCCCAGTGGGTATATACGGATGTGGTGAAAGACCACTTTATGAATCCAAGGAACCTTTGGAAGGAAGGTGAAGAATTTGAGGCTGACGGAGTAGGAGAAGTCGGCTCTTTAGCTTGCGGTGACCAGATGAGAGTCGGCATCAAAGTAAAAGATGGAAAGATTAGCGATCTTAGATGGCTTACATATGGATGTGCGTCTGCCATCGCCTCTACATCTATGATGAGCGAGATGGCTATCGGCATGACTCTTGATGAGGCATATAAGCTTACTCCTAAGGCTATTATGGATAAGCTTGGAGGACTACCGGAACATAAGTTCCATTGTTCTGTTCTCGGAGACAAGGCATTGAGGGCTGCTGTAGACGATTACTTGGAAAAGAACAATCTTCCTAATCCATATAAAGCAGAATCAGCAGTCATAATCTGCGAGTGTAAGAACGTAACAGATCAGATGATCGAGAAACTTGTAAGTGAGGATAAAGTCAAAAACTTAGAAGACCTTGCATCCCTTACAGGAGCGGGGACAGGGTGTGGAAAGTGTAAGATAAAGCTTAAGGAAGCTATCGAAGAAGCTATGCACATCTTAGGTAAGACAAATTGAGTACATACTATAAAGATACGATAAAAGACGCTCTTTTTCCCAAGAAAAAGGGCGTCATTACTAAAAGAAACAAATTCCTGGTACCCGTGGAGCCGGAGAAAATGAATGCCTCCGAGATTAAAAAAATAAGAGAGAAACTATCTCTATCCGTTTCTGTCTTCGCCTCTGTAATGAATGTTTCTCCGAAGACTGTCGAAGCTTGGGAGGCAGGAACCAATGAAATAGGTGGATCCGCCCTAAGACTTTTGGACATGATAAAAAAGAACCCCGACATTATTCTTGAATGCGGGGCCTTGGATGATAAGACAGCTCTTAGGTAAGGTTATAGACACTTCCACCTATAAACTCTCTCAAGATTGAGTCGCTTGGGACTTTTTCTGATGGAATCGGATAGACCAGGTCCAAGAATTCCATTAGCCTTCTTGCTGTAGTGTAGGCTTTGCCTTCTTCTGGTTTGATGGAACGTAGGAGAGGCATCGCATAAGTGGAGAGAACTCCAAGTTCATACTCCAGGGCACTATTGATCATAATGTCTGCATTATTCTGGTATGGGAAAAGCTGGCTCTTTTCTTCTTCCTCTATCCCTTCCCAGCTTTCAATTACCGAGGAGACGGAAACACCTTTTGTCCTGCATTCTTTTACTATTCTTCTAAGTAGTCTGTTATCGCGGGTGGAGATGCCGCTCATTGTGTCGATACAGGGCTGGGTTAAAGCGGAGACAAAGACTCTGAAAGTCTCTTCGTCACTTAGGGATGGAAGAAGCTTCTCGTTAAGTGTCTGGACTCCCTCCACCACAAGTATAGTTTTTTCATCCATCTTGGCCTTGTTTACTCTGAATAGTCTCTTTGCGTCATATTGGCTGAGACCGTTGAGTTCCACTTCTTTTCCTTCCATCAAATCCGATACATGTCGCCTTAGGAGATCTATATCCAGACTCTCAAGGCTTACACCCTTCTGTCCTGTCCTATAGTCGTCGAGGCTGAACATAATAGGTGTATAACCCAGAATCTTGAGTTCTGCACATAATTTGATTCCAGAGCTCTTTTTCCCTGAGCAGGCAGGTCCTGAGACGAAAGCCACTTTTACGCCGCCTCTTTTTTTAATCTCTTCTGCAG
>CAMEXG010000154.1 GCA_945947045.1 uncultured Spirochaetales bacterium
TGTTGTATCCTGGTCTGGACATAGATAGACCGAGCCTCAAAAGGCCAAGAGCCTTGTCTTGTCCAATTATGCAGTAGGACGGAGATACTGATTTAAATTCTAAATGATCGTAGTTAAGTTCTATTTCTTTCTTTTCTATTTCAAGTGACACGAAGAAATGATAGTCATAAGAGGAGATGATGTCAAAGAAATAGAATGAGTGGAAAAGATAAAACTGTTACTGTGTTATCTTTGTCATATTTTTATTGAGCTCTCACCTATAAATGGATGTACTACAGCCTTTTAGAGCCAATGTATCGGCTCTTATCGGTATTTTGACATTCTATATAGAGAAGGAGTAACCCTTCTGAAACTATAGCACAACAAGTGCAAAAGTTATGTACTAAATCCCCCTGGACAGGCATGAATATCTGAAGCTGAGAGGAATTAAGGTAAAGTGTTGAATTTGGGGTGATCTAAGGATAAACAAGCTGTAACGTATGTTTAATATAAAGTCTCCGGGAGTATTTCTCGGGGACTTTATAACAGTGACAATTAGTTACATGTTATGTATAACTTATTATAATGAAACTAATTAGACTATATTATCTAGTATGAATAGCTTTTTTCGTATTTATACTTTGCCAGATTAATTCCGCTTTTTCTTTCTACGAAGGTTGATAGATTTACAAACATATCCAATTTGCCGTTATCGTTTCTTTGCTTGAAGCTATTCTTAATATCAAAGGTGCCATGAGGAATAAAGAGGATGTGTAGTTTTCTCTTTTCTGTATCATTCAAGATTATGTACCAGTCTTCAGAGAGCATTTTCTGATTAGGGTTTATCCAGCACTCGTTCTTGTAAGTATCTTTTTCCTTTTCATTTTGACGTGCTGAGTAGTTGTATTTAAACTTTTCAGGAAAAGAGAAGCCTTTATCTTTTAGGTATTTGATTACAACTCTTCTTCCACCGTTTCCATGTTCTAGACAATCGATGATATCGTCTTTTTCATCTTTTGTAGTGTTGATTTTCATTACTCCTATGACATTAAGAATACTCAGAGTTTCTCTGAGAAATGGATCGAGTTCCGCTTTCTTCATGTCATCAAGCTTTTTCTTATTACCGGTCTGCTTGTTTTCGCATTTATATTTTTTCTGGTCCTTTGCTATTTCAATGATGGAGGCTTCAAGATAGTTGATATCTGTTTGATCCAAAGAGTCGTCAGTTGTTGTGATCAACACAGCTTTATTCCACCAACCTTTACCTTTGTCATGTTGTTTTATTCTTTTATGTAGGTCTGATGCTTCGCCTACATAGACTTGAGTATCTGAAAGGAGAAGGTATACACCAAATCTCTTCAGTTCATCGAGATTAAGCATTTTCCCAATATTTGTACGAGGAACTACAAAAACAAGACCTCTCCAATTGGTCCCTGATACCTTCATCAAACCATCGTAGTCGCCATCTTTAAAGAATAGGCTTATTCCTTTTCCACTTTCCATCCTTATATCCCGAATTAATTAGATCACGGCTGGAGATACAGATCAAGATCTGGATAAAAGGATGAAAACTTTAAAAGAAAAATTCTGATGGTTTTCTTTAAACGAGTTTCTATCTGATAAGGAGGAAATAGAAACAAAATATCTTGATTAAGAATTGGTGCTGAGAATTAATTCCCAAATGGAAGAGAGTAGGGCATCTATCTTTTTGTAAGCCAAAAACTCCAATGTGTCTTATTTGTGTAGAAAGTGGACTGTAGAGAGAGAAATACCTTATAATATCTCCTATGACTCTAAAAGAATATTCATCATTACTTTCAGAAACCCTTAATATCTCTGATTATCAAGATATGTCTCTCAATGGTATACAGATTGAAGCTGAAGATAGGGAGATTAAGAGAGCTGCATTCTCTGTGGATGCTTCTCTTTCAGCAATCAAGAGAGCTGTGGCGTGGAATGCAGATATTCTGGTTGTTCATCATGGCCTATTTTGGGGACGATGCGAGACCATAACAGGCGACCACTATAAGAGAGTATCGGAAGCGATAAAAGGCGGTCTTATGCTCTATGGCGCACACCTGCCGCTGGATGCAAACGAGAAATATGGCAATAACATAGGAATTGCAGATGCCTTGAATCTGGAGAATAGGGTAGGGTTCGGAGATTGGAAAGGAAAAGAGATTGGAGTCATGGGTGACTTGAAGGAGTCTATGACTCTTAGAGAAATCTCAGATGCCCTAGGATTTGATTGGAATAGAGTCAGAATAATAAACCCTAAAAATAAAGAGGTGTTCTCTTCTCTTGCTATTGTTTCTGGTTCCGGATCGGGAGAGATAGATGAAGCAATTGAAAAAAATGTAGAAATTCTTATTACAGGGGAGATAAAGCACGAAGTTTATTGGAAAGCATATGAAGCGGGGCTTTCTGTCCTTGCCGGAGGCCATTATAGAACCGAGACCTTCGGAGTGAAGGCATTAATGAAAATGACGGAGTCTCTAGGTGTGGAGTGTATGTTTATTGAAGAGGATACCGGACTATGAAGAATGATAAAGTAAAGAGATTACTTCCTTATCTATTGTCATTATTGATCATTGTACTTGACCAGGCCACAAAGTCTTGGGTTGTTCATAACATTCCTGAGGGGACAATAGGCTACTCTTTCTTTGGTGACTTTTTGTGGATAGTTCATGTAAGAAACACCGCTGTAGCATTCAGTATGGGTGATGGTCTTCCTTTGATTATTAAGTATATATTCTTTATTGGGCTCCCTGTTGCTCTGATGGTGTTGCTTTCTTGGGCTATTTATACTCATAAGCTTGACAAAGAAGTCTCCACCTTACAGCGTTGGGCTATAGCTGGAATACTTGGTGGAGGAATGGGAAACCTCATTGATAGAATCTTCAGACAACTGAGAGTAGTCGACTGGATCAGTTTTGATTTCTTCGGAATATTGGGAATGGACCGTTTCCCTACTTGGAACATAGGGGACGGATGTGTAGTGGTATCAGTGAATATTCTTTTAATTACACTGATAATTGATGAAGTGAAAAATGCAAAGAAATTGGAGAAGAAGTAAAATATGGGTGAGAAAAAGGTAAATAAGTGGGTGTTTATGCTTATTGCAACACTCTTTAATTTAGTATTGGTATTAGGACTCTTTGTTGTTTTGATGGTGATCTCATCTCTTATCTGCAACGCTCTCAGCGTTCCTGAGACGATTGTCATTTATGTGCCTTTTGCTGTAATAGTAGCTTCATTCATCCTTTCATTCCTAATTTATAATAAGGTTATGAAGTGGGCTGTCAAGAAGTGGAATCTTAACGAGGCTTTTGAAAAGAGGAACTAAACTTTAATGCGTTATCAACCGTTATCTAAGATTACAGACTCTTATTGGTACGCTTTTAATGACGAACCTATCGCCACAAGGGGTGCTTTGAAGCTTTGTGACCCTGCATATTTACTTCCGGAAGAGTCTCCAGACGGACTATGGCATATGTTCGCCCATACTTGGATAGGGTTGGAGCACTTTACTTCCACTTCCGGGTTGGAGTGGAGAAGAGAACATCTTGTAACATGGCGTGCCCATTCACCTTTCATTTTTCGTGAAGGGGGGACATATTGGCTTTTCTATGAGACTCATGATAGGACTTATTTCTCATCTAAAAGCGATGATTCTATCTCTGCCTCCCGTATTATGGTGATCTCGTCCAATGATCTTATGCTTTGGTCGAAGCCAAAGCTTGTTTTGGACTCTACAAAAATAAAGAGGGCCCAATATAAAGACGGACCGGTTAGAGTATCAAGACCACAGCTTATCGAATGGGAAGGAAGATATCGCTTGTATTTCGGTGCAGGGGAAACCAGGATGTATGATACAAAGCAGAAGACTACAGCCAGACTGATGTATGCCGAATCCGATTACCTTGATAAAGAATGGAGAGTAAATCCAGAGCCACTGTTGGAGATAGAGCCAGACTCGGAGTATAGGAACCTGGCTGTCGGATCTGTACGTATTATTCCATGCTCAGATGGCCTTGCCGCCTTTGAGTGCGCTTACTCTTATGATAGGGAGAAGAATAGGTCTACATCCTGTGTGCTTCTTCTTACTTCTAAAGATGGAAGAGATTGGAAGACTGAGAAGGTCATTCAGAAGACGGCGGAAGAAGGGTGGGCCAGCAGATATATAACAAGTGTAGACGTCAGGTATAAAGACGGAGAGAACACTTGGTATTGTTATTACTCAGCTAACGGATATGTGGAAAAATTCGGAATGAAGTTTGTAAAAGAATCCCTTGGCCTTTTGCTGGGTACAGATTCTAAACCTACAATCCAAGTATAAAGTTTTGGTCCTTGGGTGGATGATGTATTGACGCTATAAATAATGATCCTTCGTGCCAGTCATGCTCTCATGTTTATTGCAGTAGGGGCATCTTTTGGATCAGACCCTCAATCACAGCGTTCTGCTTCTTGAGAATAGTGATACCTCCTTCTTTAAGAACGGAGATACATTGTCATTATTTCCCACTTTAGGATTTCTTACAGAAGAATAGGTTCTCCCTTCTCTCGTATTCCTCTATTGTGCATCTAAGCCTCTCAGCGGCAATCTCTTTCTGAATGAGGCCGTCCCTCCTGAGTTTGAAAATAGTAATGGCTTCTCCCTCGGCCCTGCTGTCATTTATTAGGTCTTCCACAGCCTTGCACATATCGTCCTCCTCGTTTTTCTCTATGTTGGTAAGTTCGGAAAAGAGCTTGGCAGTCACTTCGTCCAGACACGCGAATCTCCTCTCACTCTTAATATAATCGTAAAACGCCCTTTTGTCCGACTTATTTTTTATCAC
>CAMEXG010000155.1 GCA_945947045.1 uncultured Spirochaetales bacterium
CTTGAGAATACGACTCAGGAAGCTCCCTGCCTTTAGGCGGGAGAGTTGTCACTTACGTATGAACACTCTTATGCATATACGCCGTCTCCAGATAATAATGCGCCGGATTCTGTAGAGAACATATACAAAGGATTTGTCTATCCCGATACGCCTTTCGGAGCTCTTGCTGCAGCTGCAATTACTACGAGAGTAGGAGCTGAAATTCCTTTGTAATCTTATGGATAAAATAAAGTTGTAAAGTGTTTCTTTTCGAGGATTACTATTTTCCAAAAAAGTCTTAATTTCTATCCTTTTTGGTAAAACTTTGAGAAAAAATGAAATACATTTCTCCTTGATATTGTATCGAGTGTGGTATTTTTCTTTTCATGTTGATAAACTGTCGTCATGAGCAAATACCCGTTTAATGAAATAGAGCCTAAATGGCAAAAATACTGGGAAGAGAACAAAACATTCAAAGCCGAAGAAGATCCTTCTTACCCTAAAGAAAAAAGGGCTTATGTGCTTGATATGTTTCCTTATCCATCAGGAGCAGGCCTCCATGTAGGACACCCTGAAGGATATACAGCCACAGATATATATTCCAGATTCCTAAGAATGAATGGATATAACGTCCTTCATCCGATGGGATTCGATTCATTTGGCCTTCCTGCAGAGAATTATGCGATAAAGACAGGGACTCACCCCTATATCACCACAAACAAGAATATCAACAACTTCCGCCGCCAGATAAAGAGCCTAGGTTTCTCCTATGACTGGGATAGGGAGATAAGCACCTGTGACGAAGATTATTACAAATGGACACAGTGGATTTTCCTTCAGCTTTATAAGAAGGGACTGGCATATGAGGCACACACTCCTATCAACTGGTGTCCTTCCTGTAAAACAGGTCTTGCAAACGAAGAAGTAAAAGAAGGCAGATGCGAGAGATGCGGAACTAAGGTAGAGAAAAAGAACATCAGACAATGGATGCTTAAGATAACCGCCTATGGCGATAGACTCCTCAAGGGCTTGGACGATCTTGATTGGCCGGAATCTGTAAAGACTATGCAGCGCAACTGGATCGGAAGAAGTGAAGGTGCAGCGGTGTTCTTTAAACTTGAAAAGAGTGACGACTATCTTGAAGTATATACAACACGCTGCGACACTCTCTTCGGTGCGACTTATATGGTTATCGCTCCAGAGCATCCTTTTGTGGAGAAGCTTACTACTCCTGAGCAGAAAAAGGTTGTAGACGAGTATCTGGAGGCTACAAAGCATAAATCCGATCTTGAAAGAACTGATTTGGCAAAAGAAAAGACCGGTGTATTCTCAGGCTCTTATGCCATTAACCCTATAAATGGAAAGTAACTTCCTATTTGGATTGCCGACTATGTCCTCATCTCCTATGGTACAGGAGCTATTATGGCTGTTCCTGCACACGATGAAAGAGACTGGGAATTTGCAAAGAAGTTCAATCTTCCCATCATCGAAGTCTTGAAGAGCAAGGTAGATGTACAGGAAGAACCTTGGACAGAAGACGGAGAACACGTCAACTCGGATTGGCTTGACGGACTCAATAAGAAAGATGCCATCGAAAAGTGTCTCGAGTACCTTGAAGAGCACAAATGCGGCCACAAAGCTGTAAACTACAAGCTCAGAGACTGGGTATTCTCTCGTCAGAGATATTGGGGTGAGCCGATTCCTCTCATCCATTGTCCTCACTGCGGAACTGTACCTGTTCCAGAAGATCAGCTTCCTCTTACCCTTCCTAAGGTCGATAAATATGAACCTAGTGGAACAGGAGAAAGCCCTCTGGCAAATGTTGATGGCTGGGTGAACTGCAAGTGTCCTGTATGTGGCGCGGATGCAAAGAGAGAAACAAATACTATGCCACAGTGGGCAGGTTCATGCTGGTATTACCTAAGATACATCGACCCAAAGAACAACAATGCATTTGTAGACGAGGAGAAAGAGAAATACTGGATGCCTGTAGACCTTTATGTAGGAGGAGCAGAACACGCAGTTCTCCATCTCTTGTATGCCAGATTCTGGCACCAGGTCCTCTTTGATGCAGGAATCGTACATACTCCGGAGCCATTCAAGCGCCTTGTCAACCAGGGAATGATTACATCTTTTGCTTACCAGAAGTCAAACAAGTCTCTTGTACCTACAGACATGGTAGAAGAGAGAGAGGGCAAGTACTTCGATAAAGAGACTGGTGAAGAGCTTACACAGGTTATTGCCAAGATGTCCAAGTCTCTCAAGAACGTAATTAACCCAGATGACTTTATCAATGACTATGGTGCAGACAGCGTAAGAATGTATGAGATGTTCATGGGTCCTCTTACAGAGTCAAAGCCATGGGCTACTCAGGGCTTCATCGGTGTCTATAGATTCCTTGATAGAGTGTGGAGAATCGCAACAGAGAAAACTGTTGTAGACAAAGCTCCTTCAAAGAACTTGGAAAAGATGATGCATAAGACCATTAAGAAGGTAACTGACGATACTGCTACACTTAACTTCAACACTGCCATTTCCCAGATGATGGTCTTTGTGAACGAGATGAACAAGGAGACAGAGATTCCAAAAGTCTGTCTTGAATCTTTGACTCTTCTTCTCTCTCCTTATACACCACACTTGGCTGAGGAACTCTGGTCAATGCTTGGACACGAGCCATCTGTATCCAAGGCTCCATGGCCTCTTTATGATGAAGAGAAGACAAAAGACGATGAAATCGAAGTCGTTGTCCAGATAAACGGCAAAGTCAGAGCAAAAATGAAAGTAGCAAGAGATATCTCCAAGGATGATATGCTTTCTACTGCAAAGAATGACGAAACTGTCAAAAAGTGGATAGAAGGAAAAGTAGTCGTAAAAGAGATTGTAGTTCCAGGAAAACTGGTAAATATCGTTGTAAAATAACGAGTTATAAGCAAAAGGGGTCCCCGGAAACGGGGGCTTCTTTAAAAAAGCAATAGCAATGAAAAGAAACATAGAAAGCTTTAGAAAGGGGTTTATTGACGGGATTCCTATAGCCCTAGGTTATTTTGCCGTCTCCTTCACCCTTGGAATAAGAGGAGGAGACGTAGGATTAAAGTGGTATCAGTCTGCATTGATGAGCGCCACCAACTATACATCGGCAGGTCAAGCTGCGGCACTCTCAATACTAGAAGAGGGTGGGTCATATATTGAGCTCATTATCTCAACATTGATCATTAACCTTAGATATCTACTAATGAGTGCAGCTTTGACGATAAAGCTTTCCCCAAAAGAGAATACGGGAATGAGAATGCTTATGGGAATCGGAGTGACAGATGAAATCTTCGGTATCTCCGTGGCCCAAAAGACTCCTATTTCACCTGTATATAATATAGGTGCCATGTCTGTCGCCTGCCCAGGCTGGGTCTTGGGAACGGCACTTGGAGGAATAATGGGGGAGATTTTACCTTCTGTAGTCACATCATCCCTCTCCATAGCACTCTACGCAATGTTTCTGGCAATCATTATTCCCCCTGCAAGAGAGAATAAAGTTGTTGCAGTATTGGTTTTTCTCTCCGCCCTGTTGAGTTTTCTTTTTACTAAATTAAATTTCTTATCAGGGATTTCTACAGGGATGAAAGTTATTATCCTTACAGTCACCCTCTCTGCACTGGCTGCATTCTTTTTCCCTATTGAAGAAGACAACAACTTAGAGGAGGAAGTGGAATGAGCGACAATTATATATACATATCTATTTTACTGATGGCGACGGTGACATACCTAATAAGAGTGGTTCCACTCCTAGTACTGCGTAAGCCTATAAAGAATAAGTTCTTCAGATCTTTTCTATATTACGCCCCCTATGTAACTCTGGCTGTACTCACATTCCCTTCGATTCTATATTCAACAGGATCCTTTGCCTCCGCCTTGGCAGGAACTGTCGTTGCAGTAATAGCTTCCTTTTTCAAACTGGGACTCCCTATCACAGCTGCAGCAGGATGTGTAACAGCATTATTGTTTCAACTTTTCCTATAAAAAATATCGGGTGCCATTATAGACACCCTAAACAAAATATAGCCTGATATTCTATTGAAATATATAAAATATAAGTATAGAGAGCATATCGGGCTATTTTTAGCTTTCAACAATTTTTGCCAGTCCACCTTGGCTTGTCTCTCTATAAAGGGATGGAATAGCTGTTCCCGTCTCCATCATTACTTCAACAACGTTATCAAAAGAGACTTTATGCCTTCCGTCACCCATAAGAGCAAAAGAAGCATGGTCGATGGCTCTCATACATGCCATTGCATTTCTCTCGATACATGGAACCTGCACCAATCCCATCAATGGGTCGCAAGTAAGACCCAAATGATGCTCCAATCCCATTTCTGCAGCATATTCTATCTGATAAATAGACCCGCCTAAAAGCTGGGTTGCAGCAGCTCCAGCCATTGCACACGCCACACCGACTTCCCCCTGGCAGCCGACTTCAGCTCCACTAATACTTCCATTTGTTTTGACAATATTTCCAACTAACCCTGCAGTCAAAATAGCTCTCTGTATTCTGACTTCAGGAATCTTATACTCCTGTTGGAGATAATACAAAACACCAGGTAAAACTCCACAGCTACCGCAAGTAGGAGCTGTAACAATCTCACCTCCTCCTGCGTTTTCTTCGCTTACTGCAAGAGCAAAGGAGATGGCTCTAGAAGTATTTCCCAAGCTTCCTGCAAAATCTATGCTTTTTGCATGAGACAGACAAGCTTTTCTCTGAAGCTTAAGGCCTCCAGGAAGAACACCTTCATTTTCCAGTCCTCTTTCAATGGCCTTCTTCATTACACTCCATACTTCTCCTGCATA
>CAMEXG010000156.1 GCA_945947045.1 uncultured Spirochaetales bacterium
TTCGTGCCCTTGGCCACGATAAAGTTCATTTTGATGCAAAGGCTCCAACTTGTCTGGAAAAAGGAAATATCGAGCACTATAGATGTAATAGATGTTATCAGTATTCATCAGAGGCTAAATTCTCTGATTCATTGACTTATGATACGGTCTTCTGCTTTGACGCTCTTGGACACAATTATCCAGAAAAGTGGACAACAGTAAAAGAACCTACATGCTCTGAAACCGGATTGCAGACAAAGACTTGTTCCCGCTGTGACAGTGTCTTAGATGATCCTATTCCAACAGTTCCTCACAGTCTAAGTGAATGGAAGACTGATGACAGCTACCACTGGAAAGAGTGTTCAATGTGTGATGGTATTATCAATCATTCCAGTCATGATTACACAGACTGGGTACAGAACCCAGAAAAGGGTGAACAGACCAAAGAGTGTGAGACATGTGGTAAAATAGTAACGGAAGTATACCATGATCTCCAGGAGATCCCAGCTAAAGAAGCAACTTGTATAGAGGATGGAAATATCAAATACTATATGTGTAAAGTACACGAAAATGAGTTCTTTAGTGATTTATCTATGAGTAGTAAGCTTACGCAGAGTGATATTGTCATTACTAAACTGGGGCACGTTGAAAGTTCTGAGTATGATATAGACGAAGAAAAGCACTCTAAAAAATGTACCCGCTGTAATACTGTTCTAGTTTCTAAAAATCACGAATGGGTCTGCCATACAGATGAGCTGAACGAAGAATTCCATACTTCGACTTGCAAAGTCTGTGGTAGAATGGACTTTGTGAAAGCGTTTGGCTCTAATGAGCAATATCATTGGGAAAAGTGTGGAGCCAATGACGATTGGGAATCAGGTAAGAAGGATATCCACCACTATGTAGATGGAATATGTGTAATATGTGGTAGGAAAAAGTCAGTATAAAATAAAAGCCTCATCGGATAACCGGTGGGGCTTTACTAACTATAATCAGAGAGGCTTTTTCTGTTGCTTACACCATATCTTCATTACAAGTTTTACGGGTAGGAACTTTATAAGCCTTACTTGCATTCTTACGGGGAAGCCTAGGATAGAGACCAGTTTCCCCTTCTTTAAGTCTTTCATCGCCCTCTCCACTACATCTTTACTTTCATAGAATCTATCGTAGTAGATGATAGTGTCGTCATGGACTGCTCTGTCAAAGAATTCTGTCTTGATCCAGCCTGGGCATACACAGATTACTTTTATACCTCTGGGCTTAAGCTCCATCCATAAAGCTCTTGAGAAGCTAAGTACAAAAGCCTTGCTTGCACCATATACTGCGATATATGGGACAGGCTGCCAGGAGGAGTTTGAACCCAAGTTTATTATGGAGGATCCTGTCTTCATGTAAGGAAGTGTAGTGTATGTGACATCTACAAGGGCCTTGTCATTAAGTAGGATTATTTCACTCTGTTTCTCATCGTTTTTTTCAAAAGCGCCGAAGACTCCAAAGCCAGCTGCATTTACAAGTACTTCTACATCAGGCTTAGTTTCTCTTAAAAGGGACTTGTATTCATCGAAAGCTTCTTTCACCGTGAGATCAATAGAGAGAATACGGGTCTTAGTCTTCAGTTCCTCTGAGAGTTCCTTAAGTCTATCTTCTCTTCTGGCGATGAGCCATATTTCATCCAGTGTGAAATCACTTTCTATTTTCTTTGCAAAGTCTCTTCCCATCCCTGAGGATGCACCTGTTATTACTGCTATTTTCATACAGTTATTATATCTTTTGTATTCTTTATATCAAGAAAGAAGAGAAAATAGTTCCTCTCTTCCAATGCTCTCCGAGTGACCGGGGATGGCGATAGAGAAGTCTAGTGATTTCAACTCTTCCATATATCTCTCTTTCTCAATAAGGTCGTAGGGTATTTTCTCTATTTCTTCCATAAACTTATCTTCTTCATTTATATCGAAGTGCCAGGGGTAGGTGTATAAATCTTTTCCGTAGCTGTCGCCTAGAAATAGGATTCTTTCCTCTGGGATAAATAGAACTACACTATCACGAGAGTGGGGACCGGAAATATGGATGAGATGAACTTTTATTCCACCGAGATCTAAAGAGAGTTCATCATTAAACTCAATAGAAGCGGGGACTACTTTTATAGTATTCGTATCTCCATACTCCCGTTTCATCATCTCAAAGCAGAAAACAATCTCTTCTCTTTTCGCTATTCTCTCTTTTATGGACTCTGCATCCCACTTTAGTCCTGAGAGCTTTTTGAGCATCTTGTTAGTCTCTTTTCCAGCAATAGTAGGAACATTCCACTCTGAGAGTCCGAATGAATGGTCCCAATGCCAGTGGGAGAGCGCTACAAGGCTAGGATAGGGGAGTGAAGCTCTTTCCAAATCTTTCTTTATTTCATCTGTGTGATACTTTGATGCGCCTGCCTCGAATAATAGTGATAGATTATCTCCTTTTATGTAACCGATGGTTGGTCGGTCACTGTATCCATTAGGTGCTTTGATATATACGTGCTGACTTATTCTCTCAAACATATAAACTCCAGATAGCGTAAAGTCTAAACAATTTGTAACAAAGAGAAAATATTGATGATAATTGTACTTTGTTTTATTGACACAATACTGGGATATAACTAAAACGTACCCCGGTAATAAATAGAGGCATTAATATGGAATTTATGCTTATAACACTTGCCTTTTCTGTATTGGCAGGGCTTTTGATGAGTAGAGCGGCGAAACTAGTAAACTTACCGGCTGTAACTGCTTATCTGGTTGCCGGTCTATGTATCGGCCCCTTCCTTCTTGGTAGACTGGGAATAAAGGGAATTGGTTTCTCAAGTCTCGAGTATGTAGATTCTTTTTCTATCATCTCTCAAGCTGCATTGGGATTCATTGCATTTGAAATCGGGAACGAGTTCAGGCTTAAAGACTTAAAGTCTATGGGAAAGAGTGCAATCACTATTGGAATACTACAGGCTGTAATAACAACAATTATTGTTGACATCGCCCTTATTCTTCTTCATTTTATTGCACCTTCTCTTGTTTCTCTCTCTTCTGCAATAACTCTAGGTGCCATTGCTGCAGCTACAGCCCCTGCAGCAACGCTGATGGTTGTAAAGCAATATAAGGCAGAGGGGCCTATGACAAAGCTGTTGTTGATGGTTGTAGCCATCGACGATGCAGTAGGTCTGGTGTTGTTCTCTGTTTCATTTGGTGTAGCCACAGCTTTGGAAACAGGTGCTATCAGTTTTATTGGCGTTGTTGTAGAACCTTTACTGGAGTTGGTCTTGTCTCTAGTATTGGGAATTATGGGAGGAGTAAGCCTTAACTGGCTTGAAAAATACTTCCATTCCAGAAGTAAGAGAATGAGTCTGGCTGTCGCTTTTGTTCTTCTGACTGTAGGAATATCACTATTGGAGTGGGAGATAGGTGGTGTACACTTTGGTTTCTCGCTTCTTCTAGTGTGCATGGTCGAAGGTACAGTATTCTGCAATATTAATGAAACAAGTGAAGAACTTATGGATAGAGTGGATAGGTGGACCGGACCATTGAATATGCTTTTCTTTGTTTTGAGTGGAGCTGAGCTAAACTTAAATGTCCTCTCTAATCCTTTGGTCCTTATTGTGGGTTTGATATTCATCGCCTTCCGTTCTCTTGGTAAGATAAGTGGAGCATATTTATCATGTAGGCTGGAAAAGACGAGTCCTACTATTCAAAAATACCTGGGCATCACTCTTCTGCCTCAGGCTGGAGTTGCCTTAGGTATGGCATTGACAGCAAGGAACCTGTCTGATGGTGAAATAGTAAGAAACGTGGTATTGTTTGCAGTCCTTGTCTATGAGTTGGTGGGACCTACACTAACAAAGTGGGCGCTTTTAAAATCCGGCGAGATAAAAGTAGAAGGCAGATCAAATGCCAGAACGCCAAATATCTTAGACAACAAGCCTGGCATCACCATAAAATAAAGAGAAATTTCAAATCTTTATGGCACTCCCGTAGAAAAGGGGTGCCAAATCTCTTGTGTAGAAGGCATTAAATCGGATAAAACAAATCCGACAATAAAAAATATAATGTAAAAAAATATACAAGAGGAAAATCAAGTGGATACAATTCTTGTTTCTTTGGCCTTTGCTCTTATTGCAGGTCTTTTGATGAGCCGTGCCGCTAAACTGGTAAATCTCCCAGCTGTTACGGCATATCTTATTGCTGGTCTATTGATCGGACCATTCTGTCTAGGACGATTAAACATCCTGGGGCTTGGCTTTAATTCACTTTCTCAAGTAAGTGGAATGGATATAATCAGCCAGACAGCTCTTGGCTTTATTGCATTTGCCATCGGTAACGAGTTTAGACTAAAAGACCTAAAGACAATGGGAAGAGCCGCAATTACGGTAGGTATACTTCAGGCTGTAATAACGACAGCTATTGTTGATGTTGCACTTGTTTCTCTTCATTTTGCTTTCCCTCATATCATATCTCTTTCTTCAGCCATTACTCTTGGTGCAATTGCAGCAGCTACAGCACCTGCTGCAACATTGATGGTTGTAAGACAGTATAAGGCTGAAGGACCATTGACAAAGCTTTTATTGATGGTTGTAGCCATTGACGATGCTGTAGGTCTTATTCTCTTTTCAGTATCCTTTGGTATTGCATCTGCCCTTGAGACAGGTACTATCAGTGTGATTTCTGTTATTGTGGAGCCTATTATTGAAATCGGAGCTTCTGCA
>CAMEXG010000157.1 GCA_945947045.1 uncultured Spirochaetales bacterium
ATGAACTCATTTAAGCTTGGTTCCAGATTTGCAAACAAGATTTGGAATGCTACAAGATTCTTGTTGATGAACCTTGAAGGCAGAAACCTTGTCGAGATAGATAAATCAAAGCTTACTGTCCTCGACAAGTGGATATACTCCCGTCTTAACGACGCCGCCCTTTCCATTAAGAACGCTATGGACGAGTATCACTTCAACGACGCCGCCCAGACAGTCTACTCTTTCTTCTGGAATGATTTCTGTGACTGGTATATTGAAGCAAGTAAAGAGAAGCTTCTTCATGGCAGTGACGAAGAGAAGGATCTCCAGGTATCTATACTTATGGATATTCTGGAAGCATCCATGCGCCTGATGCACCCATTCCTTTCCTTCCTTACAGAAGAGATCTATCAGAAGCTTCCGAACCACAACGGAGACGTTATTGTCGCAGATTATCCTGTGTTTGATGAGAAAGAGAAGGATGAATATGCAGAAGCTTGTATGGATAGTCTTCAGGAAGTGGTCAGGGTTGTGAGAGCTGTAAGAAGCAGTCTCGGTATCGGACCAGAGAAAAAGCTCAAGGTTGTAGTCAGACCTGACAAGTCTAATAGATATGTAGACTTCTACAAAGCGGAAGTAAAGATTCTCACTTCATTTATGGGAGCTTCGTCAGTCATCATCGATACAGAAGGAAATGAAGATACTTCAAAGGCTTTCCCTTGCCATGGCAGCGGCTTTGAAGCATTTGTCTTTGTTCGTGATGCTATTGATGTGGAAGGCGAAATTAAGAGACTTGAAGGTGAGATTAAGAAAGCTGAAGCTAATTTGGCTCAGAGTATGAAGAAACTCGAGAACGAGAACTTCATTACCCATGCAAAGCCTGAAGCTATCGAAAAAGAGAAGAGCAAGAAGGCTGAATTCGAGGAAAAGATTTCGAAGTCCACCGAGCATATAGCTCTTTTAAAGACTCTCTGAGAATGAAAACAGCCCCGGGAAACCGGGGTTTTATCAACTGTCAGAGGAAGTTTATTCTTTATCCTTTGCTTCTTTTTCTTCTATTATTTCGGCTCTTCTGGCCTTTGCCAGTTTCATTATTTCTGCAAGGGCCTTTCTTGCTCTTGTTGAAGAAGACTTGATGCCTTTTTCCACAAATTTGTTGTTTTCCGTAACGTAAATCTCCATCTGGGCTACAATTTCATCATGTGTAGACATTGTTTGCTCCTATTTCCTTTAGATATGAAGAAATAATAACATAAAACATACAGAGTGCAAGAGAATTGAGGACTTTTATTCTTTCATTTTTTCTTTTTTAGGGTGTTATGGGGGAATCCTCAGTCATTCAATTGCCCAGTAACCCACTGATGGATTATACCTTTCTTCCCTTCCAATCAAACCCCTTTCCCGTGAGTTTTCGATAAATTCCATGGATATACATGGCACATATGGATGTAACAGAAAGAAAACCAGAGATACATACACTCCTCCAGAAGCCTATTTCTCTTGCTCCGATAGCCCAGGATACAAAGGTCATAAGCCATCCGATCAGTGCCATCAACATAAGATTACTCTCATTAAAGCAAATGAAAAGAGGAGTAAAAAGGGGTGTCCATGAAATAAACATCAACAATGTAACTGCAATCAAAAGGAGCATGATCATAATAAAGGTTGTAGGAAATAGATCTGTAAGACTTCTCTCGATACCTTTGAATGCACTCTTCCTGTCACTATACATCTTACAGGACACATCTCTTGATAGATTTCTGAAGCCATATTTCTTTTTATGCCTCATGAAATGCTTTATAATGCCGATGTCATCGCATACTTTTTGTGGCATTGCACTGTATCCACCGACTTCTTCATAACTGTCTCTTCTCATCATTACATACTGCCCGATTCCTATGGCGAAAGGTGTAAACTGTATGGGATTCAGTAAGAAGTGGGGTAGGACTACATTTGAGAAAATCATGGCGGCGGTGACTACACCTCCTCCATAGGTGGTTACTCCCTGGTATGGGAAGCCTGAGAGTATGTCTAGATTTCCTTCTTCCATATACCTTACACCCATAGAGATTGAAGATGGTCTGTGGACAGTATCTGCATCAGTACAGAGAAGAATATCTCCATCTGCATAAGGAATAAGGTTTAAGAGGGCATTAATCTTTCCGTATGGAGAGAGTTTCCTGTTGCCGGCATTTCTGAAGCCTTTGATTTTGTCGCTTTTGGCCATATAGCTCTGGATTATGCTCCATGTGGAGTCTGTAGATTGGTCGTCGATGATCAATACTTCATAATTCGGATAATCTTGGTTTAAGAGAGAATCAAGTAGGCGGGGCAGATGCTCCTCTTCATTTCTGGCGGGAATTATTACAGATACCTTCTTTTTATTGTCGATGTGTATCTTCTTTGCTTTACTTCTATGAATGCGGAAGAAAATAAGATTAAAGAGTGTGCAAGTCAGGCACCAGACTCCAAAAATCAGTGAAATCCAAGAAAGAATCGAAAGGAAGATTTTCATTTCAGTTTTTTCTCCAAGTCTCTCTCCAACTCCAGTAATGGTGGTTCTCCGTAATAAATATCAAAGGCGAGAGATAGGTATTCCCTGCTCTCTTTATAGTTTTTTCTATTAAAGTGGGCTGTCGCCAAGGCTCCATAGAGAGAATATCTATTTGAAATAGATAAGCCGTCTATTTCTTTTAATAGAGGTTCAAGACCCTTGATTGCGTTTTTATTTGAACCCCCTGCAATCTGAGGTGAATAAATAAGTCTCCATCCGTTTGTTATGATAAAGTAAGCTTCATCTGGGTATTTCTTTATAGCTTCTTTTGTAAGATTGGAGTTCTCAAGTCCAGATCCTAAGTAGTCTTTGCTTATATATGTCTTTGCAGATGAATAATCGATTCGAGCAATGAGATAGAGTATTTCATTGCTTTTATCCATGGCGTCTAAATACTTTTTGTTATACTCCAGATGCTTTTTGGCTTCATCTTTGTAGTCGTTGTCCGCAAGATATCTGCCATATAGGTACTCAGCCCTTGCTTTCTCGAAATCAGTGACATCGGATTCAATAAATGAATAATAGAAGGGGTCTACTATGTTTCTTTCTTTATTGCACTTTATTACTTCCTCCAGCTCCAGCCACTCTTTTGTATCGAACGCTTTCAGGGAGTCGTTGATGGAAAAGAGTGGTGTAAGAGCCAAGATAAATAACAATAGAAATAGCGCTTTTTTTCTCATTTCAATTTAAAAATACTTTTGATCAGAGATACGTCTGATTATGTATCCCTCCTTTAATGGTAAAGACGTTTGGATCAGTCCCTTTTTCATATGGTCCAGTTTGAAGAGCGGAAAACCGTTTTCATCAAGAATCTTGAAATTCGAATCCGATAAAAGCGGCACGTCTGGACCAATAAACTCCAATGTCTGGCCGTTCTTTATCTGATTCCTACAGTCAATTTCCCAAACACAGTCTTTGACCTTCTTCCCGACTGTTCCTAAGAATGTATAGGAGCGTTCATATCCATAGCTTGTAGGACGGGATACATCATCGTCAACTCTTGCTTCAATAGGATCATCACGAAAGAAGAAACCTGTGGTAAACTCCCTGTGGGAAACGTCGAAAATATCTCTTTTATAAAGGTCTTTGTCTTTATCGTCATCTATGGCTTTTCTATATGCTCTTGTAACTACAGCTACATAGTAGACGCTTTTCATCCTGCCTTCGATTTTCAGTGATGAGAGCCCTGCCTCTTCCAATTCTTTTACATGGTCGATCATGCATAAATCCTTGGAGGAGAGAATTGTGGTGTAATCACCATTTTCTTCAATAGGGAAATATGTTCCTTTTCTCTCTTCTTCCTCCAAGGCATACATCTTATAGTTCCATCTGCAGGTATGTGAGCAGTCTCCTCTGTTTGCACTTCTTCCCGTAAGGTAAGAAGAGAGCATGCAGCGACCGGAATAAGACATGCACATGGCACCATGGACGAAAGCCTCTAATTCCAATTCAGGTACTTTGTCCTTAATTCTTTTTATATCGCTTATACTGGCTTCCCGTCCAAGTATGACCCTCTCAAAGCCCATGTCTTTATACATCTTTGCACTTTCACTGTTTATACAGGAAGCTTGGGTGGATAAATGAAGACCTTTATCTGGAAAGTTCTTTTTTAAAAACGGAACTGTTCCTATGTCAGAGACGATGAAGGCGTCAAAGGGCCAGGAAGCTATTTCGTCTTTCATAGAGTGGAGCTTCTCCATCTGGCTCTCTTTAAAAAGAATATTGAGGGTACAATAAACCTTTTTCCCTGTCTTCTCTTTAAGTGCTTTCACCTTGTCCACTTCTTCTTGGGAGAAGTTTCCTGCATTGGCCCTTAAGGAGAACTCCGTCATCCCCATATATGCTGCATCTGCACCGTAGTTGAATGCAGTCTCAAGTTTCTCGTAGTTACCTGCCGGTGAAAGAAGTTCTATTGCCATTTTACCGCCTTTCCGAAAGCTTCGGCCTGAAGAAATGTCTCTTCTTCTCTTTCTTTCTTCTCCTTTTCCTTTCGTTCCAGATCAAGCTTTACTAATTCTTCTTTACTCAGCCTATGAGTAGATTCATTAGGGAAGGCAATGGCGATTACTTCCTGAATATCTTTTACAGGATGGAA
>CAMEXG010000158.1 GCA_945947045.1 uncultured Spirochaetales bacterium
CGATTTTCTTTCCATCGATTGTTACATATCCGTCAATTGTCTTCATAGGAAGAGCAAAGAAATGATCAGCCTTAAGATAAGTCGTAATCTTCTCCGTCTCGCCCTGTCCTTCATATTCCAACACTGTTCCCACTGCCAGTTCGTCTGCAAAGATAAGCTCGCATGTGGAGTGGGTCTCATCCCCCTCTTCAGATGCAGCAAGAAGCATTCCATAGCTCTTTACGCCTCTGAAGTTAGCTGGCTTGAGGTTAGAGACAAGAACAATATTTCTTCCCATAAGCTCTTCCTTCTTATAGTAAGGAACGATAGAAGAAACAATCTGCCTTGGCTCTTCTTCACCACAATCAAGCTTAAGAATATAAAGCTTGTCACCTTCAGGGTGTTTCTCACATTCAATAATCTTGGATACCTTGAGAATTACTTTTTCAGCCCAATTCTCCAATAATGACTTTGATTCGTCCATTTTTCCTTCATCCTTATTTTTCTTTTCTTTCTTAATAGGCTCTTCCGCCTTCTTCTCTTCTCTTTCTTTCTGGCTGCCTGAGTATCTTTCTCTCAGTTCTTCTACTCTCTTGTCTTCGAGTTTTTCAAAGAGAAGTGAGATTTCTCCTACCTTCAATTCTCCTGTAAAGGTTCCACAATCATTCCATGTAGAAGATGGAGAAGAGACGAAGGCAAGAATCTTTTCTCCGGTAGACGGCATATATGGGGTGACCATTACACCAAGATCTCTAATGAGATAAACAAGAGTCCTGAGAATAGCCTTTGCTCTCTCCGGATCCTCGTTCCTCAGCTTCCAAGGCTCCGATGCCTGGAATGCCTTGTTACCGATGTCGCTGAGAGCAAAGATTGCTCTGAGCGCGTCTCTCTCATCAGCTCTCTCCAGGCTGTCTGTGATCTCTTTTTCTTTCTCGATGATCTGAGCCTTCAACTCTTGGTCCAAAGCCCCTTCACCAAGGTTACCATCATAGAATCTCTTGACGAAAGTAAGAGTTCTGTTCACAAGGTTGGAAAGGTTTCCGATAAGCTCCTTGTTTATCTTCTCCTGGAAATCTTTCCAAGTAAAAGTGAAGTCCTGTTTTTCAGGTCTATTGTAGAACATATAGAATCTCCAGACATCTGCTTTAATGCCTGTCTCCTGAACGTCGTTACCGAAGATTCCGATACCTCTGGACTTACTGAACTTTCCCCCTTCATAGTTCAAATACTCAGTTGAAGACATGTGGTGGAGCATAGTCCACTTCTCACCTGTAGCAAGAAGAGAAGAAGGGAAAATGACGGTGTGGAAAGGAATATTGTCTTTTCCGATGAACTGGAACAACTCCGTGTTCTCAGGGTCTCTCCACCAATACTCCCAATTCTCTGTAGCGTTTGCAGTGATTGAGATATATCCGATAGGAGCATCGAACCATACATAGAAGACCTTATCTTCAAAACCTTCTTTTGGAACAGGGATACCCCACTTAAGGTCACGGGTGATACATCTTTCCTGAAGGCCGTCTCTAATCCAAGAGTTAGTGATCTGAATAGCATTCTTTGCCCAGAATCCTTCTACAGATGCCTTGTCCATCCACTTCTTCAACAAAGGTAATGCCTTTGGCAGGTTGATATATAGATGCTTTGTCTTCTTTAATACCGGAGTGTGACCACAAACAGAACACTTAGGATCGATGAGTTCCGTGGGGTCGAGAAGTGTTCCACATTTATCACACTGGTCGCCGCGGGCTCCGGTATCGCCACAATGGGGACAAGTACCTGTTACATATCTATCGGCAAGGAATCTCTTACACTCAGGACAATAAAGCTGCTCAGACTCTTTCTCGCTGATATATCCGTTTTTGTCCACTTCGTTAAAGATATGCTGGACAATCTCTGTTTGAAGAGGAGTACTTGTGCGTCCAAAATAGTCGAAGCTGATATTGAACCACTTATAGATGTCGCGATGAATGGCATGATAACGGTCACAAAGCTCACGAGGAGTAACTCCCTCCTGAAGAGCTCTTGTTTCACTGGCTGTGCCGTATTCATCTGTACCGCAGATATAGAGTGTCTCATATCCCTTGGAGCGGCAGAAACGTGCAAATACATCTGCACTTAATACCTGAGTAAGGTTACCCAGGTGTGGAATATTGTTTACATATGGTAAGGCTGATGTGATTAATCTTTTTTTCATACGAGGAATAATTATAGATAATCATTGACGAAATTGAAAGACTAGAAGATAACTTGAACATGATAAAAGAACTTACTTATAAAGAAACTGAGAAATTCATTCCATTGTTGGAGAAAAATCCAAGTTTAAACCTATTTTTCCTTAATAACATAAAGCTCTTGAAGTTTGGTACAGACTACAAAGTCTTCCATACACCTGGCTTATTGATGATGGATTCCAAGTTTCTGAATATTGTTTTGTTTAAATATGATGAATACGACAAATATGAGGTAGCCTCATTCATAGAAGAAAAGAAGCCTATTTCAATTAACGGACCAAAGGAAGCTTTATCTCCATTAGAGGGAATTCTACAAGGAAAATGGGACATATCATATCCTCCCATGATGAGTGTAACGAGAGAGGATTTCACAAAATGTGTATATCGTAGTGATAATCTTTCTTTTCTCCTTACTTACGAAGACTTTCTTGAAACAGCCGAGCTCTATTCTAAGGATGAAGCCTTTTCTTCAGGCTTCGAGACAGTAGAGAAGAAAGAGAATTGGGCGATGAACATGGAAGAGGAGATGGAATATCCCCATGCCGCCTGCGGTTACAGAATAAAACGCAGACTCATTGGTGCAGCATACCTGGCTGCAGCTACGAAAGAGAGTGCCATGGTTGTAGGCGTATTGGTGGACAAAGACTGGAGAGGGGGCGGAATCGGCACACAGATAGCACAGGAGATTACGGATATCGCCCTCAACGACCACTTGATAAAAAGGCTTTGTCTATTTCCTTCCGGAGAGGAAGCGAAGCACATATATTCAAAGCTTGGATACAAAGAAGTGGGAGAGTATGCTTTCTTCAAGAATAAAAGCATAGTTACTAATTGATCCCCCTACTCTATTTATCTATAGTCCGGAGTGTTTTTTACAATAACAAAACCATGCGATAACAAAATAGAGAAACATCGCTTTATTTCTGTTTTATTAATCCAGACATAAAGCTCAGCAACAATATTTTATTAAAATAGAAAGCAGAAGACGACGGAGTGTATAAGTAAGGGAAAGATGAAAAGAGGCGGAATATCATTAGGAATATCCACCATGTATACTTTCCACTTAATTGATAATAGTTGAGATCACTTCATTTATAAGTGATTGAAATATATAGCCTTCCTTTTTCAAGTCTCACCCTCATACTCCACTTCTCTGCTTTCTTCATCCAACATAAAGCCTTTGGAGTATAAGCGCCTATCTTTTTTCGTGTTCTCTCTAAGTCTTAATGATATTCTTGCCAAGAGTTCATCGTTGTCGAAGGGCTTCTGGACATAGTCTACAGCTCCACCCAAAAGAGAGTTCACTCTATCTTTGGGACTATCTTTTGCACTGACCACTATTACAGGAATATCTTTTACTTTAGAAAGCACCTCCTCCCCGGAAAGTCCGGGAAGCATTAAATCCAATAAAAGGAGATCCGGCCTCTCCTTCTCCAAAAGAAGAAGAGCCTCAGTTCCCGAATATCCCTTGATGACCCTATATCCATTCTTCTCTAATAGAGTGGAGACAAGGGATGAAATATAAATGTCATCATCGATGAGTGCAATAGTTCTCATTAGTTTCTAGCGTCTTTCGTAACAGATACTTCTATTCTACCCTCGATAATTCCTTCATAATCCTCCAGGTTTTTCTCAAGGAGAGTTGGTATCGGCAGGGAATAGGGACACTTATCCATACACTTGCCGCACTTAACGCAGTTATGGATATTCGCCATCATCGCTCTGGCTTCTTCACTTAGCTGACTCTCTGACGGAGAGCGTCTGATCATCTGGATCATTCTTGCGCACTCGCTGATTTGTATTCCCATAGGGCATGGCATACAGTACCCGCAGCCTCTACAGAAATCTCCAGAAAGTTCCTTTCTGTCTTTTTCGATTATTTCCTTTATTTCATCATCCATAACCGGAGGATTATTGTTGTACGAAAGCCATTCATCAAGCTCTCTTTCCCTCTGTACTCCCCAGATAGGAAGGACATTATCAAACTGGGACATAAATGCATAACAGACACGGCTGTTATTCAGTAAGCCTCCGGCAAGTCCCTTCATGGCGATGAAACCCATGTCATTCTCTCTACAGAGATTCAAGAGCTCCAACTCTTTTTCACCGCTGATATAGGAAAAAGGAAACTGCAGTGTTTCATACAATCCTGATTCAATGGCTTCTTTCGCCACACCGAGACGGTGGTTGGTAATACCTATGTGTCTTATCTTTCCTTCTTTCTTCGCCTCCACCATGGCTTCATATAAGAGGGTGCCGTCCCCAGGCTTGGGGCAGAATGGAGGATTATGGAATTGGTAGATGTCGATGTAATCTGTCTTCAAAAGGGAAAGAGAAGTCTCAAGATCCTTCTTTAATTCTTCTCCATTCATTGCTGCAGGCTTTGTAGCT
>CAMEXG010000159.1 GCA_945947045.1 uncultured Spirochaetales bacterium
TGATGGACTAGAGAAGAGATTTCTGTTAGTCTCTTCTCGTCTTAGGGCCGTAGCCCAACGGTTAAGGCAGGAGATTTTGATTCTTCATATTGCAGTTCGATTCTGCACGGC
The DNA here is from genome assembly GCA_945947045.1 of uncultured Spirochaetales bacterium. Classification (GTDB taxonomy): domain Bacteria; phylum Spirochaetota; class Spirochaetia; order Sphaerochaetales; family Sphaerochaetaceae; genus Ornithospirochaeta. The sequence continues at coordinate 112 of CAMEXG010000159.1, forward strand.
CCTGGATATTTATTCTTTTCAGCACCTTTACTTTTCTTCTTTTGCAATGTAACATTTCAAAGGCGCCTTGTGGCGATAAATGGTAACGGGATAATAACCCGTGAGAGTTAAGGAGAATAATATGGCAGACGAAAAGGTACTTTCAGCTCTTAGAAGAACTGAAGACTTCGGTTCAGCTGGATCAAGAAGAGTCGTAAGAAGCGGCAGAATCCCAGCAGTAGTCTACGGAAAGAAGGGTGTCGATCCACTCTATGTCACACTTGATGCAAAAGAATTCAGAATGAAGAGAATTGAGTTCACAGAAACTACTCTCATCACTCTTAAGCTTGCTGATGGCGAAGAAAGAAAAGTCTTTGTTAAGGATATTCAGGAAAACCTTTTGAAGAACTGTATCCAGCATGTCGACTTCTTCGAAGTCACATTCGGTCAGCTCTTGAGAACAAAGGTCAGAGTCGAGCTCACAGGAACACCAGCTGGTGTAAGAGACGGTGGTGTTTTGGAGCAGGTTGTGCATGAAGTTGAAATCGAGTGTTTCCCAAGACACCTCCCAGAGTCTATCGTTGCAGATGTTTCTTCTGTAGGCTTGAACGAAGCATTCAGAGTCAAGGATCTCGTTGTTGCAGACGTCATCAAGCTTCTTGATGATCCTGACATGGCTATCGCATCTGTAAAGATGGTTAAGGAAGATGCTCCTGTAGAAGCAACAGCAGCAGATGCAGCAACAGATGCTTCTACTCCGACAGCATAAGACTGATATGTTTGTATTTGGTCTTGGAAATCCTGGACCGGAATATGATGGAACTCGACATAACGTTGGTTTCATGACTGTCGAAAAGATGGCAGCGCAAAAAGGGGTTACACTCAAAAAGCGCTGCCTTCGCTTGTTTAAGAGTGCAAAAATCAATAATGGCAGTGATATTCTGGTTGAGCCACTTACTTATATGAACAAGTCTGGTGATATTATTCCCTCTCTTCTTCGTGAGGGAGATAGTCTAATTGTTATTTGTGACCAGATGGATCTTCCTCCGGGAAAGCTTAGAATCCGAATGAAAGGTGGTAGTGCAGGACACAACGGATTAAAGTCTGTTATTCAGTATTGGGGTGAAGATTTTATTCATGTCTATATTGGAATAGGGCATCCTGAGGAAGGAATATCTGTTCCTGACCATGTTCTATCTCGTTTTTCCCCTTCTGATTCTCTTCTCGTTGATAAAGCCACAACTATGGCGGCTGAAGCAGTTTTAGATATTCTTGAAGGAAAGCCAATAAATGAAATCCTCCAAAAGGCAAACTCCTTTCACCCTTAATCTTCCTCCTCGTGATAAGTTTGTAGTGGCTTTCTCCGGTGGTATTGATTCTCTCGCCCTCATCGCTTTTATGAGTGAAGATGAGAGAAAACGGTCTGCCGCCGTTTATGTGGACCACAGCATAAGAGGGCGGGATGAGTTGGATAAAGAAATATCTTTAAATCGAAAGAACACACGGAAACTTGGAATTCCTTTTTACATCATCCAGTTGGGTGATGGAGCGGTAGAGAGATATGCTCTTGAAAAAGACTGTGGAACAGAAGCGGCAGCAAGGAATCTCAGATATTCTGCATTGGAGAGATTTAGAGAAGAAAAAGGCTTTGATTGGATTTTGACTGCCCATCATCAAGATGATCAGACAGAAACTCTCATTATGCGTATGATGTCGTCTTCTCCCTTCTGGAGCTATGGGGGAATAAGAGAAATGGAAGGTCGCATTCGTCGCCCTCTTCTCAATCTGGAAAAGAAAGAGATCAAAAAGAAAGTAAAAGAATCTGGTTTGAAATGGTCTGAAGACTCTACGAATAGTGACGAAAACTATAAAAGAAACTGGATAAGAAAGAATCTGCTCCCCTCTATATCCCTAAAAGAAAAGAGACTAATGTCATCTATAGCATCCAATGTCGCTTCATTTCCTTGTCGCGAAGTGGCAGTTACTGTCTATGGTGATTATAGAGCGACAATACTCTCTGATTCTCTTCTTTCTTCTTATCCTTGGGATAGGGAAAAAGCCATCTTTTGTGCTCTTTCCAGCGTGGGAAATAAAGAAAGAATAAAAAGAGGATTAATTTCTGAAATTATTAAGGGTGTCGAAAGAAAGACCGGAAGGACAGAACTAGGAAATATTGTAATAAGATACCTGAAGGATAGGGTGGAGTTCTTTGCCGTTCCCTCATCTTTCATTTCTCCATATCGAGGGTGTGACACTATCCTTCCCCTTGGCATAAAGGTTTCAAATACATCAGATGATCCTCTTGCCCTAAGGATTCCTGAGAGTGCTTTGACTACTGCAGTATTTAGAAAAGCCGATGAATATGACGAAATAGAACTAAAGGATGGAGTCAGAAAGATCAGTTCCCTTCTGAAAGAGTATCATCTGCCATACGCTATTGTTCTGGAAAACAGCGGTATAGTTGAAGCTGTATTTCTTTCTTTTCTCGGCGGAAGGGACAGATTGTCTATTAAATTATTGAATAAAGAAGGCATAATTGTATCTGTAAATCAATAATATAAAGAAAAATAAGTATTATTTTTGTGGAAAAACTCATCAAATGTATTTATTCTGAATCAAATAGGGTAATTATGGTTTTCTGTACACGAAATCATGTTGCCGATAAACTAATTCCTGGGGTTAGCCAATGAGTAATAAGAAGGTTAAGCTAAAATCTGTTGAACGTAATGTCAGAAAAAAAACTAGGGCAAGCAGAAAGAATCCTACGAAACAAATAAAAAAACAAGATTCTTCTATTAAAAGAATTGATGGAATAGATTTAGTTGAAGCCAACAAAACACGAATTGAAGAAGCTAGGAAAGCAAATGTAGTTGTTTTGTCAGAGGCAAAAAAATCCTTGGAAGAAAAGAAAGAACCTGAAACAAAGAAAACCTTTAAAGACCCTTTATGGTATCTAGGATCTGGAGTTTTATGGTTGTTTGATACAATCAGAGGAAGAACTGGCAAGGTGGAGGATACATTAGAGCCAGAACCAACACCAGTATCAGAGCCAGAGCCGGAACCAGAGCCAGAGCCGGAACCAGAGCCAGAACCGGAACCGGAGCCAGAACCAGAGCCAGAACCGGAACCAGAACCAGAACCAGAACCGGAGCCAGAACCGGAGCCAGAACCGGAGCCAGAACCAGAACCGGAACCAGAACCAGAACCAGAACCGGAACCAGAAATGGAGGAAGAAGACATCGATGAAGAAGTCTTAGAAGACGATGATGAAGATATCGATGAAGACGACGGAAATGGTTTTGTGATAATAAAAGACGATAGCGATGAAGAAAGCAAAAAGAATAAAGGTTTCTCTGTCGCTTATCTATCCAGATATGCAAAGACTGCTGCAAGAGGTGCAGATATTAGAATCAAGGAGAATGCCAAACTTCAAAAAAGGAAAGAAAGCCTTGAAAGAAAGCTTGAGAGATTCTCAATACCAAAGAGGGCGACAGAAGAGACTGTTGCACGCCTAATAGCAGAAAAAGAGTCAATGACGAAAGAATTGGCTGAAATAGAAGATAGAATCAGCTATAACTATTCAATTGCAGAGTCTCTTGAAAGAGCTTCAGATGAATATGCATACATAAGAAACAAGGTTGACGGGACAGTGTTTGAGAAATTAAGAAAAACCGATAGGCTTCATGAAGAGAAAGTTGAGGTGAATCAGAATTATCTCAATTCACTTATTGAAAGATATAATGCAGCCAAGATGGCTAATGAGGCCAAGTGAGGTTGAAAGATGGCAGAGAAGAATAGAACAAATTGGTCAGATAAAGCTAGAAGAATAACCGGTGGTATAACACTTATAGTAATTATTCTTATTATCCTTCTTTGTGTTCTTTTGGGAAAGAAGACAAATAAGAGTGCTGAACCTGAGGCAACAGTTCAGCCTGTACCTGTAGTAACGGAAGTAAAGGAACAGGAGAAGAAAGAAGAACCAGTTACAGTTGCCAAGGATTCCCCTGTCGTTGAAGAGAAAGTAGACACAATAATAGAGGAACCGGAAGTTCCAGTTGTTGAAGAACCAATAATAGACATCGAAGTTACTGATGAACCATTGTATTCCTCAGGAGAAGTCTCTTTCGAAGTTTGTGGAATTACCGTTCAGAACAGCTGGAGTGATGGCATATTTGTTTCTACATCTAATGCGAAAGAAAGGTTCCTAAAAGATGATGTAATGGCATTTGTAAGGTATGAAGCTGACAAATACCTTAGCTACATGGACAAAGAGACCGTGTTTAAGATTATCGTTTCCACAGGAACAATAAAGATTGAATACCCTACTTCGATCGATCCGGAAATCCTGATGCCATATTACAAAAATGATATTGAAGAATATGCTTCTTCAATTGCTCCAAAAGAAGAAACCATAGAAGAGCCGATAGTCAAAGAAGTTGTAGAGGAGAAAGTAGCGGAAGTCGTTCCAGAGACTGCTGACTTCACAGTATTTGGATACAAA
>CAMEXG010000160.1 GCA_945947045.1 uncultured Spirochaetales bacterium
GCTTATCCTTTGTGGGTTGACAAGGCTATCGTTGCACTTGGTGAAATTGCAAGATACGATGCTTTGATCGAGACACTAAAAGAGAGGATTAAGCTTCTTGAGAAGGAGTTGAGGACTACAACTCAGAGAGTCAACCTCTTTGAGAAAGTCAAGATTCCTGAGGCCAAAGATAATATTAGGAAAATCGGTATCTATCTCCAGGATCAGCAGACTTCTGCCGTAGTAAGAGGTAAGATAGCAAAGAAGAAATTAGGGAAGGTGAGCTGATGATTGAAAGAATGAAAAGAATTACAGTCTTCTGCCAAAAAGAGAAGGCGTTGTCAGTTGTCCTTTCCCTTAGAGAACTTGGACTTGTCCATATTAAGGATATGGCTCAAAAGTCTGTTGAAAGTGAAAACAAGGAAAGAGACAAGTCTATTGTCTTGAAGGCTCTTGGTAATCTTGAGTCTTATGTAGACAAGAAGAATCCTCTCCCGGAAAAGACTCTTACACAAGAGGATGTACTCTTGACGAGCAAGAGTATCGTCTCTCTTATGGAAGAAGAACAGAAGACTGTCGACAGAGTTAGAGTCTTGAGAAATGAGGCTGATAGAATCAGAAGTTGGGGGGACTTTGATCCTAATGAGATAAAAGAGCTCTCAAAGATGGGAATTAACCTTCATTTCTACCTTGTGACTAAAAAAGACTTGAAGGCCTTGTCTGAGGATTCCTCAGTTACTTTCGTTAATGTAAAAAACGAGAATGGAAGTGCTGTGGCCGTCATCGGGGATCCTTTAAAGAAAGACTACCAGCTTTCTGAGTTCACTCTTCCTTCTAAGAGCCTGGGAGAACTTGAAAGTGAAGCGTTGATCGGAGAAAAGAGGGTGGAGGAGATAAGAGAAATCTTCCGTTCCTCCACTTCCTATATCTCATCTCTCAACCTCTGGCTAAAAAACGAAGAGGAAGTCATTCTTCTTGATAAAGTCAATGCTACTGTCTCAGATGACGAAGGTATTTCCTACATAACGGGATATGTCCCGCTCTCCAGTATGGACTCTTTTAAATCATGGGCTAAGGAAAATAGTGTCGGTTATATTTCCGATGATCCGGGGGAAGATGAGAATCCTCCTACAAAGCTAAATCACAAAGGCTTTGTAAGAATAATCCAGCCACTCTTTGATATGCTGGGTTTGGTTCCGGGTTATAGAGAAAAAGATATCTCAAGATACTTCTTGATGTTTATGACTCTGTTCTTTGCCATGATTATCGGAGACGCCGGTTATGGGCTCTTATTGGTACTACTTGCAGCAGCACTCAACATAAAGAGTAAGAAGTGCTCGGACCTGAACGCTCTTATTTATGTTTTCGGTGGAGCTACTGTGGTTTGGGGAGCTATTACAGGCACATGGTTTGGTAGCCAGACCATAATAGAGAATGTGGGTTTCTTGAGGATGCTCGTTATTCCGGGATTGACTAACTTCCCTGAAGCATTCAGCATGAACTCCATAAATGTCCAAGATAATATGATGACTCTCTGTTTCTCTATTGGAACAATACATCTTTCACTTGCTTGTGTAATTTGTATTTTTGATAAGATAAAACAGAAGGATCTGTCATTTATCGCAGATTTTGGTTGGATGTTGAATACAAACCTTCTCTATTTATTGGTTCTTTACCTTGTTGTAGATACTCCTGTTCCTTTTACACTTATTGTGGTTGGAATCATAATAGGCTTTGTTCTTGTCTGTCTCTTCTCCGAGATGGCACCGGACAAACCTTTCGGACAGGGTATGAAAGAGTCATTAGGTGGCTTCTTCACCAACTTTATCGATACTATAAGCTGCTTCTCCAACGTAATGAGTTATATAAGACTCTTTGCAGTGGGATTGGCATCTTTGGCTATCGCCCAATCATTTAACGGTATGGCTGAGGGGCTTTTAAGTGGATTTGCACTTCCATTTGGAATCCTTGTCCTTATAATAGGTCATGCAGTCAACCTTGTTATGGGATTTTTGTCTATTGTCGTCCATGGCGTAAGACTAAATATTATGGAATTCTCCGGCCAAGTCGGTGTAGAATGGTCCGGATACAAATATGAACCTTTCAAAAAGAAGGTCCTAAAATAAAAAATCAATAGGAGTAGATTATGAACTACAGTTTCCTCATTTACATCGGTATGGCATGTGCTCTCTGCATTTCAGCAGTTGGCTCTGGTTTCGGCGCAGGAATGGCATCACTGGCATCTGTCGGTGGTTGGAAGAAGTGTTATGCAAACGGAAAGCAGGATCCTTTTATTCTTGTTGGTTTTGCAGGTGCTCCTCTTACACAGATCATCTATGGCTTCCTTCTTATGAACTTCATCTCTGCCAAGCTCTCCGATCCTAGTCTTTCAAATGGTATTCTTTCCATTTCCGTCGGCCTTCTTGCAGGCATTGTCATCGGTCTCTCTGCATTCTTCCAGGGCAAGGTAGCCGCTTCTGCTGCAGATGCTCTTGCTGAGACAGGAAAAGGTACAGCCAAGTATTTTATCGTAATCGGTATTGTTGAGACAGTCGCTCTCTTCACTCTCGTATTCGGTATGCTTCTTCTCAACAAATAAGAGAGTCTATACTTATATTTGGGCACTTAGGTGCCCAAATTTTATGCCTTTTTCCTACTCTGTGTTATATAATCGGGGTGGAGAAGATAATGAAGTTAACTCATTCAGTTGTAAAGGTCAGTAATATTACTATTTCTCGACAATGGTATTCGTCTCTATTATTTGAAGACACATCCCAAAGCGGAGACGGGTGGTGTAGTTGGAAAAGTGGTTTAACCATTATTTCTGAAGAGAAATGGAATGAGTATTTCTCTCTTCTAGGGGATAGTCAGAATACAAATGCAATTGTATTGGTGTTTGAAGTTCCTTCTTTCGATACATTTCTTAGAATCTTGTCTCTTAGAGATGACAGAAATTCCATATGTATCGGTGAAGGCAGCATTAATGGACGAAAGTATATGAAACTCATAGACCCCGATATGAATATCGTAGTAGTAATAGAGAGTGAATATGGTTATGCTACGATTTCAGATAGTGAAAGAGATTACTCAAGAGAAAAAGAGAACTCTTCTTCTATTCGGATATTTGAAAAGAAAAAAGTGAAATGAAATATGGTGAAAGATAAACTTGAAAACCTTGTAAACTATGTAGGTCTGGACGATAGGATCAGAAATATCAACTCATTCCGCCTTGAAAAGAACCGTGATTACAAAAGCTTTGTAGTGGATAAAGAAGCCACCAACATTTTTTTAGTTACCAAAGGCAAGGTTAACGCTGCAACTGGCTGGAGAGACAACAGAGAAAATAGGGAAGTGACAGGGGTTGTCACCCTTGAAAAAGGAGAGTTTGTTCTTTACTTACCGGGTGAGCCTTTTGCTTTGAACACTGCCGACGGAGTAATTGAACATAGGAGACTAAAATGAATTCAAAGCACATGGCTACAGTGAGAGATATTAAGATAGGTGGAGACGAAAGCGTAAAAGTCCAGACTATGTATGACGACAAGATTTCAGGTATAAACCCGGAACTAGTCGTAAAGAGGATTAATGACCTGTCCCTTATGGGATGTGATTTGATCCGCTTCAGCTATGTGTCCAAAGAAGACGGTGAAAACTTCTCATATATTACTTCCCATTCCCCGATCCCGGTTGTGGCTGATATTCATTTCGATTATAAGCTGGCTTTGGAGGCCATGGACAATGGTGCTGACAAGATAAGGATCAACCCAGGTAATATCGGGGATAAATGGAAGACGAAGCTGGTTGTAGAAAAAGCCAGAGATATGGGAAAAGCCATAAGAATCGGGCTCAATACAGGATCTCTTCCTAAACATGGAAAAAATGACGATGTAGTGGAGTTGATGGTAAATACAGCTCTCGAATACATCTCAGACTTCGAAGCGTGGAACTTTAATAATATTGTAGTTTCACTTAAGAGTAGTGATATAGATAATACTGTGAGGGCGGCCAGACTCTTTAAGGAGAAAAGCGGCTATCCATTTCATTTAGGTGTAACTGAAGCCGGTAATGCTATAACAAGTGCTGTCCGTTCCACTTGGGCACTTGGCAACCTCCTTAAAGAAGGAATTGGAGATACAATAAGAGTATCCATAAACGGCAGTATCGAAGACGAAGTGCTATGTGCCAATGAAATACTTAGGACCCTGGGATTGAAGAAGGGAGGAGTAAGAATCGTGGCATGCCCTAGATGCGGCCGCCATACCTTCGATAGCCATGGATTCCTCAATGAAATACAGCATAGACTTTTGACTCTTAATAAAGATATTACCGTAGCTGTCATGGGATGCTCTGTAAACGGCCCGGGAGAAGCACATGGAGCAGATTTTGCAGTCTGTGGAAATGGAAGAAAAATCTTCGTATACAGCCACGGTTCCTTAGTGACTTCACTGTCTAGTAAAGAAGAAGCTGAAAAAGAGCTCTTCAGGCTTATTGAAGAAGAATAATTTGGAATTCTTACTTGTTTCTAGATTTCCGGTTTCTTTGTAACACATTTGTATAAATGTGTATTTAATAATCAGATAAATAAGTGGGGATTATCTATTAAGTAT
>CAMEXG010000161.1 GCA_945947045.1 uncultured Spirochaetales bacterium
CAAGTCCTTTTCCTATGTGTTTTTTATTACACATCGAGAAAGAAAGGTTATCTATGTTGAAACAGGATTGAGCTAAAACACGAACAGATTCATTATCTTGATAATTACATTCGTCATCCATTGAAAGAAGGGTTTTATATGCATTATTAAAATCGTTATTCAAGATGTATTCCATCATTTCGGAATTCCGATTCTGCATATGCAACATAGACTTCCAAGGTAATTCTTCCTCTTTTTCTAGCATCTGTTCTAGTTTATCTCTTAGATACCCCGCTTCTGAAAAGAATCCACTTTTTGATAATTTTGTAATATGTTCTTGCAGAAAGTAATGTTTCATTGCTTCAGTTGCTTTTCCACAATAGACGTTTAGGGAAATATCTACCGCCTCTATCATATCCGAGAGGTCATAATTAGCCCATCCAGCAAACTGTTCAGCAACAAAATTAAGACCAGCAACCTTTAGCATTGCCATCATTTCAGCATGCGTTGAATTGTCCTTTGGTACTACTAACGACTTCCAAAAATCATATTCATTGCATACAAGTCTATATAATACTATAGGATCATCGTCATCTTTAATTACCCATCGTTTGAGAATTTCTAATCTTCCCAATAGAGCATTAATGTCTTCTGTTGATTGATCATAAGCATTTAGTGCACGTTGAAAAAAATCATTTTCAGGGAAGTCTGTAAGACATCTTGTAATGAACAGCGTAAAATCAGAAGCTGAATTTTGCCAGATTTCCCTCATTGTATCCGCCAATGATTCTTCATCGGAGTAGAAATAAAACATATACTCTTTAATGATATCTGGAAACATTGGCGCTATTACTTCTGTCTCGTTATCAATGTTTTGGCAAATCGATGAGATTATAGATACTTTTTCTTCCTTTCGTTGTTTTCCATCAAAAGAATGATTCTTTATAAACTCTTCCACTATTCCCCAATCTTTCTTGTAGATATCAGGAATACTCTTTAATTCCAGTTTACCTGAAATATTAGCCCTTACAATCAATCTTAAAAGCGCATTGCAACATTTCTGATCACCATCCAGAGTATAAAGCCATTTCTCTTGCTCCCGCTCTAATGTATACTTCAATAAGTCTTCATATGAATCATAATGGGGAAAAGAGAAATCATTATTGATCCATGCTTCGACAAACATTTGAACATATAATGGTCTAAAGCGTAGACGCTCAAATTTTCTCGCATATGCTTCTTTTAAAGCTTTGTCACGTTGTGGATCATTATCTAATCTATTGATAGAACAAACATATCCTATAAATTGCTCTACAGCATTATCATCCAAATCCTCAATATTTAAAAACTCATTAGAGTATTCGGAATCTCTAATTGAATCATATTTTCCAAATCTTTGTATTAGTTTTGAATACCAAGAACCAGTCTCCCTTCTATTATCTCTTTCGATAAGTAGAATTCTCAGCTCATACTTTGCTGTTAAAAACAACTCATAAAGATTACGTATATATCCTGCGACTAATGTCTCTCTGCCGTTTACATAATCGATAACAATCAAAGTATCAGTAAATGGAACAAAGTTCTCAATATCCCTCATAGTAACCGTGTCATTAAGAAAAAAACCAAACCATGAGGATGGTAGCTTTCGAAGTAATTCCAATGCAAGCCTGCTTTTTCCAGCCCCAGCTTGCCCTGTAATTGACCACCAAGAGAACTTTACCTTTGAAGCTATGAACTTTAATAGTGATTGCAACTCATCTTGTCTACCACAAAATGGTATAGATTCTTGTGAGTAATGGTATTCGGCAAGCAAGTTTGAGGCAGAAGAGATGTTATTGTATATAGATCTTCCAATAATTCTGTTGTTTGCTATCTTTGTTCTCAATCTTTCCTGGACCATCTCTTCCAAGAATTGAGGAAGATCAAAGTGATCATCACCATACTCTACCAACTTGATATTATCAGGAATATTCACCGGAGCATCATTGGCCTTATATAGAAAATAGTATGGGATATTAATTCTAAGATGTTGCCCTGCAAATTGAATGAATTGAGATACGTTCCCATCCTCCGTTGTCTGACCACATCCAACAAATATTAAAGTTTTTGTTCCTAATATGTTTTGTATGAACTGAGCACCCTTGTCATTTAAAACTAAGTTATATTGCTCCTGATTTGCTATGATATTATCAATGCCATGGACAGAATCAAATACTCCATGAAGATGAAGAACTGAATCACATTTCTTGTTTTCAATCATGTTTAGAGCAAGCGCAGGTTCTTTGTATGTGATTGTCTTTAGCCCTGTAGCTTTTTCCAACAAAAGATCATAATTTGTAGTGGCTATAATATCTTGTGTTATTAATATCTTTTTCAGAGTATCAGCTAAAGCTTCATTAGATACATCAGCAACTTCAAACGACCTCTTCATCCAATCAAAATAAGATCCTTCTGCTTTTGTAATCTTTATTACTTCTCCAACAATTTTGACTAAGTTTTCAGTTGAACTATCAACAGTAATCGCCTCTCTAAGCCCCGCTGCTATTCTATCGTTCTTCACGTAGTTGATTCCGTCATTAATCCACTTCCACCAACTACAAGATTTATTATCGGTAAGTGCTGATGAAATACCTGCCCCAAAGATATATACAACTTCATTGTTTTGAATGCTCTTTTTAAATTCTGGGTAAACAGACAGTCTATTATTCATAAAAGCATCTCCTAAACAATAAATTCATGTCCAAAAATATGCAGCTACTAATGATTCACACCCGTATGTTACTGCATCTCGCTTCATATATCCTCTATCCCTAGTTTTTGACGTAGCACCCCCACTAATACCCATTTTGAACAATTATTATTCCTTCTCCTCTTTGAAAGAGATTCCCTACTCATTCATTGATTTCATCATTATAACGAATTTATGCGTTATATAAGTATAGGAGAATTCTTTTATGGCAAGACAAACACGGACTGTAAAAATCATCAATGAACTGTATGAGGTAATCAAAGGTCTAAACCAAAAGATAATAGATTTGAATGAAAGAATAAGCAAACTTGAAAACAAGGATCCAGTTGATCTTCATAAAAACAGAAAGAAGATATACCTCAAAGACATCAATGTCAAAACTGATATTCCGACGAGGTTTTACTATTGTGGGATTTATGTCTATATATACTATGCAAAACAGAAAAGAGAATGGAGAGGAAACTTTAAGCTATCTTCAGGTAAACATAAAGAAGCATCATCTAAAGACAAAATAGAGTGTTTTAACAAAACCATTGAGAGAATTCAGCTCTATGAATGCTCTCTGACTCCTGATGATTACATTGCTGAAATAAAGGAAGTCGAATACGAAGACATTGATCACGAAAAATATCAAATCAATAGCGAGAGTACTCTCTATGAATATCTTCTATATTATCTCTTTGACATTTCTAATGTAAAAGAAACAACCAAGTCTGATTACCTTGATGTTCTTAAGAAAATCAAAGGAACAGAGTTCCAAGACATCAAGGTTTCAGAAATGGATATAGCTAAAGTAAAAGCTCTTTATACTTTCATGGAATCAAGCTCTTATAAAATGAGACTAGAACGAATAATCAAACCTGCATTCAAGGTATTAAAGGAAACAGGAATCATCAGTACCAACCCAACGGCAATCTTCAAAAATGCAAAAGAATATGAAACAGAAAAGAAACGCATCTACGTTTTCAAGAAAGAATTTGAGGATACCCTTGCAAGAATTGATTATCCTCACGACATTCTTCTTGTCACTTCGTATTATACAGGAATGAGATATGGAGAGATAGCAGCTCTTCAAATACAAGACATAAACTTTGAACTTGGAATTATTACTGTCAATAAAGAGTGGTCAGATAGACTGAAGAAAATTGTTACGCCAAAAACAAAATCATCAAGAAGAGTTATACCTATTCTTAAACCTCTTAAAGAATACCTTGAAAAATATTTAGATAGTATTGAAGATAAAAGCCCTGATGTATTCCTATTCAAAAGACTTCAATCAAATAGAACTCTGAGAAGCACAGAATACAAATATCTTTCGGATCATTACGTTCCCTTTAGAATCCATGATCTTCGTCATACCTTTTGTACAAACTGCTATATTGCTGGAGTTGATGGAAAACTTACACAATCTTGGATGGGACATACAAAATATGCCACCACCATTGATGTCTATACTCATGTTCCAAGAGTAACCGCAGAAGATATAAAGGAAATAAAAGAAATGTTTAGACCATACTCACAAGAATAACCCCTACATTCATTTCTCATACTACTTGAAGTGATCCTTTCACGGTTTGATGCTATCACAATGAAGATAGATTACAACATCAGCATTCAAAAAGTTTGAAACAATCTATTTTCCGAAAATGATATTGCCACCGGTAATCATTAATGTTTTATCCTTAAATAGACTCATTGTTATTTTCTCCATCAATTTATAATTGTGCTTCTTTTAAATATCTACTAACCGCATCCTGCCAAGTAGGAAGTGGTGTAAAGCCATTATCCACAAGCTTGGATTTGTCCAATCTGCTGTTAAACGGACGAGCAGCTTT
>CAMEXG010000162.1 GCA_945947045.1 uncultured Spirochaetales bacterium
AAAGTAATCGAAAACGAGGACGACGAAGAGGATAAAGAGAATACCCAAGCCTTTAAGAAAGGTGACGAAGTATTATGCGGCTCAGGAAAAACGAGAGGAAAGATTCTTGAAGAGAGAGGAAAAGGACGTTTCTACGTTTCTCTTGAAAACGGGCTGAGAATGGAAGTGAAGGCAAATATGTTGAAACATGCCAAGCCTGAAAAGCCTGTTTCTGTCGCCTATACATCTACAGATAAAAAAGCTGAGTATGAGATGGATGTAAGAGGAAGGACCATGAAAGAGACTGAGGAACTCTTGGATTCTCAGATAGAGGCGGCAATTCTGAAGAATATGTCGTCTTTCTCGATTATTCATGGGTATGGGGACGGAATACTCCAGAGAGGTGTCCACGAATATCTGAAAAAAAACCGGTTTGTCAAAGACTACCGGTTTGCTCTTCCTGAAGATGGTGGTATGGGTAAGACCTATGTCATGCTTTCTTCTTCTCAGGAAGCTGGGCGATGACTACAGATACAAAGAGAACAAGACAGCCGAAGAGTTCTCTTGGGCTCATTGTCTCTCCCAGTATTATTGCGCCTCCGACGACTGACCACGCGCTTTCCAGCGATAAGGCCAATGTCGCTTTTGTAGGCTGGACATATTTCTGGCCTACAACTTGAAGAGTATAGGCTATGCCGCATGAACCAATACCTGCATAAAGGATTGGGATCAGTGCATTTTTAATATTATTTATGGTAGTGGTCTCCACAAAAGATCCGATGACAAGGCATATTATTCCGGCAGTCAGAAACTGGAATGCTGATAGATCTACACCGTTAAAGTCTTTTCCGACCTTGTCGATATACATGATGTGAAGGGCAAAAAGAATAGCACAGATGAAGATGATCACATCTCCTTTTCCTATTCCTCCCTCATGGTTAATAGAGAGGAGAAAAGCTCCTACAAGACCTCCGAACACACACATCCATATTCTCTTGGATACTCTCTTTCCAACCAATAGCGAAAGAATTGGGACTATGAGAGTGTAGAGGCTTGTAATAAAACCTGCTTTTCCTGCCGTAGTGTATTTGATACCTATCTGCTGTACCATGGATGCAGAACCTATCAGGAGACCGCAGATAAAAGAATGGAAAAGAAGGGATTTGATATATTTTTTATCTTTTCCTTTCAATATCTTTAATAAGAGAGGGAGAAGAACGATAAAACCAATGCACATTCTGATCCCGTTGTACATAAATGGACCGATTGTAGAGGCTGCCTGACTTTGAAACGCAAAAGTAAAGCCCCATATAAGAGAAGCAGCCAACAATAATAATACAGCTTTGTTTTCTTTCATAAGGCTTGAGTATAATGAAAGAATATTTCTCTATAAATAGATTTTGAAGATTATTTCAACAGAAATCAAATAATACTCTTTTATCCATACTTTTCATGAGTTAATATATTACCAAGGAGACAAGATATGTCCGATTACATGAATGGAACAGGAATACAGTACCACTTGAGAATAAAAAAGGGTGATGTAGGAAGATATGTTATACTTCCAGGAGACCCGAAGAGAGTACCGTTAATTGCGAAATATTTGGATGACCCTGTATTTGTCGCAGACAACAGGGAGTACGTAACATATACAGGATATCTATCGGGTGAGAAGGTCAGTGTATGCAGCACAGGTATCGGAGGTCCAAGTGCATCCATTGCTATGGAGGAACTCTATAAATGCGGAGCCGATACTTTTATCAGAATGGGAACCTGCGGCGGTATTGCACTTCCTGTTATGGGTGGTGACGTAGTGATTGCAACAGGAGCCGTGAGAGCTGAAGGGACAAGCCGGGAGTATGCACCCATCGAGTTCCCAGCTGTCGCCGACTTTGATATTGTAATGGCACTTAGAGAAGGGGCGAAGAGATTGAACCTTAAGAGCCACACGGGCGTGGTACAGTGCAAGGACTCTTTCTATGGCCAGCATGATCCTGACATTATGCCTGTATACTATGACTTGAAGACAAAATGGGAAGCATGGAAGAGACTTGGAGTCTTGGCTTCAGAAATGGAGTCTGCAGCCCTCTTTGTATGTGCAGCCCACTTGGGAGTAAGATGCGGCAGTGAATTCTTTGTTGTGGGAAATCAGGAAAGGGAGGCTCTAGGTATGGACAACCCTAAGCTCCATGATACGGAGCCTGCTATAAAAGTCGCCATCGAAGGCTTGAAGATACTAATCGAAGAAGATAGGAAGAAAGGATAATAAGCTAAGGGCTCAGGAGTAAAATCTTGAGCCTTTTTCTTTCCAGAAACTCATTCTTTCCTTTAAAAGAGTGTCCAGGTCCTCGTCCTTTGACGCCTCTTTATCGATTTCGAAGATAAATAATTCAAGGCCAAGGGAACTATAGGCCTTCTGAAGGCTTTTTACAGGATGCATTCCCAAATCCAGTTTAAATCGCTCTTTTGAGAAAGATGCCACGGCATCTTCGCTTTTATATAGATAAATCTCATCGGTCTTGAGATTCTTAATCATTACGATTGCTCTTATTTTATCTTCTCTAAGAAATTCCTTAGGTATCGCCATAAGTAAATAATATTTGAATCCTCAAGAAAATAATAGCCTTGTATTTTAAAAACAGTCATTTTGAAGAGATTTATGTGAATTGTTTATTATTTTTGTTATTTTTCATACAAAACTCAATGTTTGTCTCATTTTGCTTTGAAAAAACAAGTTCAATTGTCTTATATCGCTTTCCTTTTCTAAAATCACAATTTATACTTAGAAGAGTTAGACTTAGAGGTACAAGCAATGGAACAGCAAATTCAGGATCTAATCGCTTCCATTAAAAAAGATGGAATCGAGTCCGCTACAAATGAAAGCAAAAAGATTTTGGAAGAAGCCAGAAAAGAGGCTGAAAGAATTGTCAACGAAGCAAAGAAAGAAAGAGATAAAATCATTGCCGATGGAAAGAAGACAATCGAAATCGAAAGAGAAAGCAGCATATCCAGCGTCAAGCAGGCGGCAAGAGATGTTTCTCTGACACTTAGAAAGAGTCTTGAAGAAAAGTTTAAGAAGATTCTTGGTCAGAAAGTATCATCTGCGCTTGATGAAAGAGTTCTTGCAGAAGCTATTGTTGCTGTAGTAAAGGGAGAAGAGGACGGATGTGACGTCGAAGTAAGCAAAGATATGGTAGATAAAGTCAATGCCATCCTTACTTCCCAGTTCGCAAAAGAATTGGAGAAGGGAGTCACGCTACGCTCTTCATCTTCTGTTTCAGGTGGATTTAAGGTCTATTCCAAGGATGGATCTGCGTACATCGATCTATCGGATGAAGAAATAACAAAACTTCTCTATCCTTATCTTTCTTCTTCTTTGAAAGAAATAATCTAAGGAGCTGAATGTGGCTGAATACATTTATTTTGCCGCTTCTCTTCCTTCTGTCTGGATGGATAAACCTTCTCCTATGAAGTACGGAGAGTTTTTGGAGAGAGCTAAAGAACAGCTAAGCGACAAAGACTATGCCGAGCTTGAAAAGGCATCTTTTTCTCATAGGGAAGGAAAGGTGACCAACCGGATAGTAAAAGATTGGGACGATTTCAATTATTCATTTAGCGAAATGCTGGTGGCTCAAAGAGCGATTAAGAACGGTAAAGGGGATGACCCTGAATACATGCCGAGAGTACCACGTGATGAGAATTTGGAGAAAAAAGCCAAAGAGATTCTCTCTATTTCCAATCCCTTGGAAGCGGAGAAGGCGATACTTGGAGAGTATTTCGACTTTTTGTCATCACATCCCGTCTCTTCACCTTTCAGCTTGGATGCCCTGATCATCTATGGGCTCAAGCTACAGATAAAGGAAAGAGTCGCTGCATTTAGCGAAGAAAAGGGAAGAGAAGAGTTTGACCGTCTCTACAGAGACATCCAAAGTGTAATTACATCAAGGAGTGATTATGGACTATAAAACTGGGCGGGTTGCAGGAGTCAACGGCAACCTTGTCAAAGTAAAATTTGACGACACTGTAATCAAGAATGAGGTTGGCTATATCCTTGTGGGTGAAGAAACCCTAAAAGGTGAGGTCATTAGAATCACAGGTGAAGTGGCAGACCTTCAGATATATGAAGATACTTCAGGTATCAAGGTAGGTGATGAAGTAAGATTCACTGGAGAGCTATTGTCTGTTGAATTGGGACCTGGTCTTTTGACTCAAGTCTTCGATGGACTTCAGAACCCACTTCCACAGCTTGCTGAAAAGTGCGGATTCTTCCTTCAGCGTGGTGTTTATCTGGAAGCAATACCTGATAAGGAATGGGAGTTCACTCCATCTGTAAAGAAGGGGGATGAAGTTGCTGGTGGAGATACCATCGGTAGCGTCCAGGAGCTTATGTTCACCCATAAAATCTTCGTTCCATTCACACTTCCTGGTATTTGGACAGTGGAGTCTATTGTTGAGAAGGGTGTTTATTCTGTTCGTGATACAGTGGCTGTCATCTCCAACGATAAAGGTGAGAAGAAAGAACTCTCTATGATCATCACTCA
>CAMEXG010000163.1 GCA_945947045.1 uncultured Spirochaetales bacterium
ACGAGTCAATTGACACGACCCTCATTGCTGAAAGCTGGTATTTATTAGATAGAGTCGTAAAGGTTCCTTATGCCCTGATGGGGACAAAGGAACTGGCAGAGAGAGTATCTGATTATGCCGAGAAGGGAGGAAACGCTTTCTTGTTGGAGAATCATGGAGCTCTTTGCATAGGTAAAAGTCCGCTGAATGCCTTCGATAGACTTGAGTGCCTAGAGCAGGCTGCAAAACTTTCTGCTCTTTCACATCTTGTGAAGGCGGAGGGAATTGAAGAAAAAGAGAGAAATAGAATCGCGGATATGCGATAGGAGAAAACATGGATAAGATAAAATTAGAAGAAATCAAAGAAAAGGCTTTTGAGATAAGATGCCTTACTATTAATGAGATTTCAACCTTTGGCTCTGGCCATATAGGGGGAGCCATGAGTATCACAGATCTATTGGCTCTGCTGTATTTTGACGTAATGAATGTTGATCCGGCGAATCCAAAGAAAGATGACAGAGATAGGCTTGTAGTATCTAAAGGACATGCAGGCCCTGCAGTATATTCTACACTTGCCCTTAAAGGCTATTTTGACAAGTCTATGCTTTCCACTCTTAATCAGGGTGGAACTAATCTTCCTTCCCACTGCGATATGCTTAAGACCCCTGGTATCGATTTTACCGCCGGTTCCCTTGGACAGGGCTTTTCTGCCGCCATGGGTATTGCTTGCGGTAACAGAGTAAAGGGAGTAGATGCCTGGACATATACAATAATTGGTGACGGTGAGAGCCAGGAAGGTCAGATTTGGGAGGCTGCAGAGTTTGCAGGTGCCCAGAGACTGGATAAAGTAATTGCATTCGAGGATCTTAACGGCCAGCAGTTAGATGGATACACAAAAGATATTATCCCGGAAGAAGCCGAAGCAGTGGCGGAACGCTGGAAAAGCTTTGGTTGGAGCACAGAAATCGTGGATGGCCATGACATTGAGGCTTTGAAAGATGCCATCGACAGGGCAAAGAGCGTTAAGGGGATGCCACACATGATCGTCATGAAGACACAGAAGAGTCGCGGATACATTCCAGGTGAAGGAATAAAGGCGAACCATTCTATGCCGATTAAGAAGGAAGATGCGACGGCCGCTATTGAGGCTCTCAAAGAAAGGGAGGGTAGATAAGATGAAAAGAGATGCTCATGATTTCAATCACTATAAAGAAGCTGTAATCGGCGCCGCTATAGATATTGCAGAGGCTGACGAAAGAGTAGTGTTCGTCGATTCGGACCTTTCATCATGTATCGGATCAACTTCCTTTGAGAAAAAGTATCCTGAGAGATTCTTTAACGTAGGAATCGCGGAAGCAAATATGGTCGGTGTCGCTGCGGGGCTTTCAAGTGTTGGCTTGATTCCGTTCATCCACTCGTTTGGATGCTTTATGTCTCGTCGTGACTATGACCAGTTGTTTATCTCCCTTGGATATACTCACCAGAGGGCGATCTGCATAGGATCCGACCCTGGCATCACAGCCCAATATAACGGAGGCACACATATGCCTTTTGAAGATATTGCGCTTATGAGGCAGATTCCGAACTTTGTAATAATCGAGCCAAGCGACGCCCAGTCTCTTTACGACCTCACTTGGCAGGCTTATAAATCTGGTCAGAATGCTTATATCAGGACTCCTAGAAAGGGAATCAACTTTAGATATTCACTTCAGGATGAGATTACTCTTGGTAAAGGAATTGAGCTCAGAAATGGAAAGGATGTAGCTATCGTCGCAACAGGTATAGTGATGGTGGATGAAGCTTTGAAGGCCGCTGAAATCCTCAAGGAAAAGGGAATTGATGCAACGGTTGTTGACCTACATACAATACGCCCTTTGGATACTGAGCTTATCGAGACGGTTGCAAAGAGAACAGGAAAGGTTCTTGTTTGTGAAAACGGCAGGTACGCTGGTGGAGTAGGCGAGATGATCGCTGGACACCTTTCCTCTGTGCTTCCTACAAAGATGGCTTTCTTGAATGTAGGAGAGAGATATGGTGAAGTTGGAAATCTTTCATACCTTAAGGAAGCTTTCGGTTTCACAGCGGACAACATTGTAAACAAGGTAATGGGATTATTGGCGTGAAAGTCGTACTAGAGACAATTCCTGTATGGGATGCTTTTAAAAAAGAAACAGAGTGTCCTGTATGTGCTTTAATGGAAGAAGCAGAGAAAGATGGTATTTCCTACTATCTTTCTTCTGCCATTATGACTCCTGAAGTGAGGGTGGAGACCAATGACAAGGGGTTTTGCCCTCATCACTTCATCCTTCTTTCCCAAGGTGGCAAGCCACAGAGCTTAGCTCTTGTGATGGATACATATTACGAAAAGAATAAAGAGTCTTTTTCTCCCTATTTCAAGCAAATAGCATCTTCATCCAATCCAAGAAAGGCATTGAAGGGAGTAGATGGCTTGAAGAAAGCTGTGGGAGAAAGAGAGAAGGGTTGCCTGATTTGTAAGAGGATGGAAGATAGATTAGAGAGATATCTATTTACTATCGCTTCTTTATATAGCACAGACAAAGAGTTTAAAGATTATTTCAACTCTTCGAAGGGATTGTGTCTCCATCACTCAGTTCTCCTTGGAGATATGGCTGGAGAAGCACTGAAAGGTGATGAACTTACTTCATTTATTAAGGACCTCTTCTCTCTATTGGAAAAAAACTTGGATAGAGTCCAAAAAGATGATTGGTGGATGACTCAGAAGTATAAGAGTGAGAATAAAGACAAGCCATGGAATGGTGCTGAAGACGCCCATAAGAGAGCTGTTGAGAAACTTGTGGGAAAAGTAAGGGTTCTTGATCCTGCGCATGAAAAATAACGTCTCATTTTTCCATATCATTTTCCTCCTCTGAAATAGGAGGAATCTTTTTTGCGACAGAAATGTAGAAATCTTTATTTATGATTTATGTTTTGGTAGAGAAATATGAGAATACCAAAAAGAAAGAAATAAAGCGTCATGTCACTGCTTTGGGGTTATTTCTTTTTTCTTTCTCTTTGTTCTTTTTTTAATATCAAGCATCAACTGGTCTTCTTCATCCTCTTTTCCGATGATACAGCGTTTTAACAGCCTCTCGCTGAAATCAATCTTATTGATATGAAGATATTCCAGGTATTCTTTTTCAAACCTATATACGAGGATATAGTCTTTCTCCTCGAGCATTGAAAATGCGAGAGTAAGGGTTGGCTTTTTTTCTGTGTGAAACTTCTGAGCTTTGTCTTTCTCAGCTTTTGTCAGGTATGATGATGACCAAAAGACAGATAGAGGTATTTTATCGCCATTCTTAACAAGGATATCTGTTCCTTGAATATCAATATCGATTGAATAAGACTGAGGAAAAAATCGTGACATTATCATAGCGATTCTATGACTCTGTGTGGATTTTTTCCTATGATCTTCGGCTTCCCCATACTTTGAGAAATACTCAAGCATAGTCTCTCTGAATGATGAAAATACTTCTATCTTCTCTATGGAACTCATCTCTTTTACTCTTCGTCGTCCTCAAAGCGAATAACAATATCCATCTCACTTACTTTTGCAATTGTCTGGAATATTGAGCATGATTCAGATGCCTTTTTTACCAGATGTTCGAACTCTTCTTTATCAGAAATATTCTTGCCTATAATCTCCAAAGAAGTATGTTCAAGTGTTGTCGGGGATGTGGTTCTCTTGACGCCTCTGGCTGTGATTGTGATCTCTCCCCATGTCCCCTTTCTTTCAAAATCTGAAAGAGTGTAATAGAAGCATCCTGTGAGGGCTCCCATCAAGTATTCATAAGGGCCTGAACCTTCTCTAAATTCATGTGTCTCGCCTGTTGGAGTAGTAAAGAACTCCTTCTCTCCTGTAAATGTACCTGTTGCTGTTCTTACCATGTGTTAATTATCTCTATCAAATGCTTTTTTGACCAGCACAAAAGAGAAAGGGGCGACGCCCCTTCTCTTGTATGTTGTTATTTTGTAGTTCTCTTTTTCTCGTCGACGATAAGACCAAGCTCGTCAAGCTGTTTGTCTTCGACCCAGTTCGGAGAGTTGTCCATCGGAGAAGATGCTGCAGTTCCCTTGGGGAATGCGATGACTTCCTTAATTGAGCTCTGGCCAGCAAGAATCATACAGAGTCTGTCGATTCCAGGAGCAATTCCTCCGTGAGGTGGTGGAGAGAACTTGAAAGCATCGAGAAGGAATCCGAACTTCTGCTGAGCTACATCATCTGGAATGTTACAGATTCTGAAGATTCTCTTCTGGAGTTCGATGTCATGTATTCTTATTGAACCTGAAGCGAGTTCGTATCCGTTGAGAACCAAGTCATAAAGGTCTCCCTTTACAGAACCTGGATCTGACTCGAGAGTATCGAGATATTCCACCTGTGGCATACTGAACATGTGGTGGGCAGCTTCCCAGTGTCCTTCGTCTTCGTTGTACTCGAAGAGAGGGAAGTCGATGATCCAGCAGAATGC
>CAMEXG010000164.1 GCA_945947045.1 uncultured Spirochaetales bacterium
TTTTGACACCATAAATAGGGCTCTTAAACTGACTTTTTGGACGGTCTGGGGGGGGTACTTTTTTTGATTTCTTCATTTGTAATCTCCTATATTATTTAGAACGCGATTTTTGAAGAAAATGACCAAAGAAAGACAGAAAAACATGAAAAAGATTCTCCTTTGGTCATTTTCAAGCAAAAAACAATAAATAAGAGAGATGGTAGAGTAGGATAAATAGATGTGGTGTCATTTATTTCTCTCTTATTCATAAGGCTCTCCTTATAACCTCGCTTTCTATGTTATGTGGGTATTTGTCTTTTAGGGAGGGGTGGAAATTTTCTTTTTCACCCTATAGAGAAGAGTCTAAAAGAAAGAAATCGAGTAGGCTCTCAGAGGCTGAGAACTATAGAATGAGAATCTTTTTTAGAAAGAAGTAATTGGTGCTGGAAAAGACTGGAGTCTTATCTAGTAGAAAGATTGGTTAGGCTTAATAAGCCTTAAAACAAAAGATATGACAGAGAAAAGAAAAACCTATTCTGTTCTTTTGAACATGATGTTGAAATAATAAGGTAATACTCTCTGCAAAGAATAAAAACTATATCGGGGGATATATGAATACAGAGAATAATGAAACTGAAAGAAAGGGCAGGATTCGATGGGCTCTTGTCTTATATGATGCAATAATAACAATTGGGGTAGAATTGGTATTTCTACTCTTCTACGGAGGTAATGCCAAACTCGATACCATGAGCTTTGTTACTCATGCCTTATTGGTGTTATTATCAGTAATAGGATTCAGATTCGCTTTCGGTGTCTATTACACCATATGGCGTTATGGTGGAATCCAGAACTATATGAAGCTCATGGTTTCCGATGGCTTCGCTTTCCTTATTTATCTATTATTCGGCAGATTCATCGTGCCAATTAAGAGAATCTCGATTGTAACCATGTTCGCCATGGTTTCTATGATTCTCTTATTGTCACTTGTAATGAGAATGACATATCGCTACGCATTTAAGTGTGGCGATAAAGACACTGCCTTCGGTAGATTTCTTTTATGGATCTTGAAGACATTCGGTGGAATAAACATCATAAGGTCTCAGGAAGTAAGAAGAATAAAGGTTGCTATCCTTGGAGCTGGAAACCTTGGAAACACTCTATATAGTGAAATAAACATGGATGATAGAAGCCCCTATGAAGTGAGATGCTTTATCGACAGCGACAAGGAGAAGGTAGGACGCTTTATCAACGGATGCAAGGTATTGGATGAGAACAACCTCTCTCCAGAGCATCTTATCCTGGACTACAATGTACAGGAAGTCTTCTTCGCTGTACATGATTATCCTCAGGATAAGATGAGAGCCTTATATGAGAAACTCAATAAGGCTGGCATCAAAGTAAAGAACTATGACATCCCTCATATGACTTCTGGTAACGGAAAGCCACAGCTGAAGGAATTTGAGATCGAGGATCTCTTATTCAGGCGCCAGGAGACTATTACAAATGAGAAGACTTCTCTCTATTACAAGGGAAAGACAGTTCTCCTCACCGGAGGCGGCGGCTCCATCGGTTCCGAGCTCTGTAGGCAGATTGCCAGAATGAACCCTAAGAAACTGATCATTCTCGATATCTACGAGAACTCTGCCTATGATATTCAGCAGGAACTGAAGATGAAGTATGGCAATAAACTCGACCTCTCAGTTGAGATCGTATCTATCGCCAACAAGAAAGGTCTCTCCAGGGTCTTTGAGACATATAAGCCTGATATCGTAATCAACGCAGCTGCTCATAAGCATGTTCCTCTCATGGAACATAACTGCATTGAGGCTGTAGAGAACAATATCTTCGGATGCTTGAATATCATTGAGCTCTGTGAAGAGTATGGAGTCTCAAGATTTATGATGGTCTCTACAGACAAGGCGGTAAACCCTACAAATGTCATGGGTGCTACTAAGAGAATGTGTGAGATGATCATGCTCGCTTATAGCACAAGAGGAAAGGTAAAGTGCTCTGCAACCAGGTTCGGTAACGTCCTAGGATCTGCAGGAAGTGTCATTCCTCTCTTTAAGAGGCAGATAGCTTCGGGTGGCCCCGTCACCATCACTGATAAGCGTATCATCAGATACTTCATGACTATCAGAGAGGCAAGCCAATTAGTCCTTGAATCAGGCGCCATGGCAGAGAACGGAGAAGTCTTCGTTCTTGATATGGGAAATCCTGTTAAGATTCTGGATCTTGCAAACAATATGATCTCTCTTATGGGAGCAAGGAATATAGAAATCGTTGAGACAGGCCTGAGACCTGGAGAGAAACTCTATGAAGAGCTTCTTGTAAGGAAAGAGGAACTGGAGAAGACAGATAACGACCTTATCTTCATCGATAAAGAGACTCCTCTCTCAATGGAGGAACTACAGACTAAGATGAATATTCTCAAGACTGCTGTAGATACACTAGACGATGACGGCGTAAGAGAAGCACTGAGACAGGTAGTTCCTACATTCAGAAGACCAGAGGAAGTGAATAAAGAGAGAATGGAGGAACAATAAAGAAAAGAGGAGACACAAATACGCTTATATGGGTGACTACCAAAGTATCGGTGTCTCCTTCTTCTCTTTGCTATCCTTATCTCTTTCATCATTCTTTAGAAATGGATGATGACGGAGAAAGTAGATGTGCATTTAGTGAGAAGAAACAAAGATTGTCAATACGACGCAAGCATTCCACGTATATAGAATGTAGGACACTAGCGTTAGACTTCCATCTGTATTCGAAATGCTTTTCTTATTCGTAATAAAAGCTGAAAGGATTAAGGATTCTTTTCTGCGTTATAGCTGAAAGTAGAAGAAAGAAGAAACTTGGAAGTATTCTTTTCTTCCGCCTTTACAGTAATAACAGTAGGTTCTGTTATTTCAATAGGTTCTATGTATGCTTCAAATGGTTCCCCATTTAGGGAGTACGATAGGAGAGCATTGTTTGTCTCTAGCTTCACGATTCCGGTGTATGTGCTTTCACTTTCGTTAATATAACATGTTGATACTTCATATATAGAGGAATCTATTATAATTGTTTCTTCTTTCTGCTTTGTAAGAAGAGAAGAAAAAAATGGCTTGATCAACAGAGGCATGTTCCAGAATGGAACTCTGTCGATATGGATTAAAGAGTATTCAATGCGTCCAGATAGGAAGCGAGACACAAAAAACGGGCTAGAAGAGTCTTTATTGATAGAAAAAACAGGCGGAATAATATCATAGATGTCTCTATGTTCTATTATGCTTTGTTCTTCTTCTGTTATTTCTTCTATTCCTCTGTTTGCATTCGGAAGGCGCTCAAACATCATGTCTGATACATTACTACAACAAGCAAAGAGTATGACAAAAATGATTGGTATTAGTTTTTTGTACTTTTTCACAAAGTAATTATGATGTAAAGTAAAAACTCTAGAAAGGTATTTTTTCCCAATGAGTAAAAAGAAGTTAATTTTTGTCTTTGTCATCATTCCATTATTTTCTCTGTTAGCTATTGCGTCTTTTACGAAATTCTTTGGAACAAAGTCTGCAACAGTTCATGTTACAAAGAAAAGTTACTTTCAATTTGATTTGGTTGTTTCTCTTGATAATATCGAATTGGGACCAGGCGAATCTGTTTCTATTAAACCAAAAGTAGTAAGTGATTCAACAGAGAACATGTATGTGTTTATAAAGGTGCTGAATCCAACCTTCAATGGTGAACCCCTTTATATTTATGATGTAGATGAATCTTGGATCCTTATTGACGATACGATTGAAGACGCAGAAGTATATGCATATGCAACCAGTGATTTAGAAATGACAGTGTTGGCGCCAGGAGAGGAAACTATCCCTCTGACAGATAAAATGACAATGCGAGGAATATCCTATCCAGAGTATTCAGCGGTTGAGGATCCTAGTTTTTCATTTCAAGTATTTGCTCTTGGATTGGATAATATGCCTTCAGAAGCTAATGATGTGTGGCTAATAGCAAAAGAACTATTCCTTCTTAATGCCAACGTATAATGTGCTGATAATTGTAATCATATTATTAGTCATTTCAAAATATAGTCTTTTATTTTGTTGATGCAGGTACTGATTCATTATGGCAATTTAATGAAGTTGTAAAAGAATGAATCTATGTAGAAGGGGTTTTTATGGTTTCAGAAAACAAAAACATAGAAAAAGAAAACATCGAAGATCTCTATCACAATCTGAAAATTGGTCTTGAAGATGTGGTAAATGGAAATACACGTCCTTTTTCTGAGTTTATTTCTGAAATAAAAAACAAAAGACAAGAGAAGAATAAACAAACAAATAGAAGATTGGAAAACTGTATCCAAGTACAGCAGTGACAGATTACTTGATACAACTTCAGAGACAAGGGTGATGATGAACATCTCACCACCATGGCAAAATAGTACGCCAGACTGAGCATGTCGAGCAGACGGATCATCGATGGCGCGATTGCTGC
>CAMEXG010000165.1 GCA_945947045.1 uncultured Spirochaetales bacterium
ATAATAAGAACATTAAGGTAAACATCATCAAAAAGACTGTAACTCCGGAACCAGCTAAGAAGGTGCCGGAGGAGGTAGTGGAAAAGAAGAAGGTCGTTGTAAAGCTTAAGACTCCTGTAAAACCAAAACAGGTTGTCAAAGTAAAAGAGACACCTCGTGAAGAGAAAGAAGCTGAAGAGCCTAAGAAGCCGGTAGTTTCTCCAACTCAAGAGAGTGGCAAGGACCGTCAGACACAGGAAAAACCTCCTGTATCCGGTAACCCGAGAATTCAGGGACAGCAGAGACCTACAAGGCCTGGTGAGAAGCCATATATGGCTGGCCAGAAGCCCAAGGCAGAGGCGCCCAAGGAAGCTAAGAGAGAAGTAATCGATGGTAAGAGCTTCATGGGTAGTACAACTCATAATGCCAATACCAGAATTCAGTCTACGATCCATAATGGACCTGTAATCATCAGGGCTGCCGAAACAGCTCCAGCTCCGGAACCACAGTCAAATAAACCTAGAGTACAGGGCATTGTTGGTGGAAGACAGACTGGTCCGAAAAACTATGGTCAGAGAGGCCAGGGCAATTACAGACAGAATGGTGAAAGAAATTCATGGCAGAATAGGGATGGTCAGAACCAGAAAGAGGGACAGAATTCATTCCAGCGCCAAGGCGGTGGACGCTCCTATACGCCACCGAACCGTTCCGGTCAGAGCGGCTCTTTCCAGCGCCCAGGCAACAACAGACCTCAATCCGGTGGAGCTCCTCGTTTCTCAAATGGCCCTAGAAGCCAGAGTGTAGCTCCGGCACCAATGGAACTAAACCAGAAAAACGGTGCCAGAAAGACAAGTGCAAACGCCAACAAGAGAAAAGACAAAGACAACAGATGGCAGAAAGATGAAGAGCTGGACTTTGCACTTCAGAAAAAGAAAGTAATGGAGATGAAGCTTTCAGCCGTACCTAGCAGCATCGATATTATGGAGAATATCACGGTTGCAGATTTGGCTAAGAAGATGAATCTTAAGGCTTCAGACATTATTTCCAAGCTTTTCAAGATGGGAATGATGGTTACTATCAACCAGCAGATTGATCATGAAACAGCTGAGATTATCGCTTCCGAGTATGGCTGTTCGGTTCATCTTGTCTCTCTTTATGACGAAACTGTCATCGAACAGGAAGCGGATAGGGAAGAAGATATGGTGCCCCGCCCGCCAATTGTCACTGTTATGGGTCACGTAGACCATGGTAAGACAAAGACACTTGACGCCATTAGAAGTACAAACGTTGTAGCTGGTGAGTACGGTGGTATTACACAGCATATAGGTGCTTATAAAGTAACTGTTCCTGATAAGGGTGAAATCGTATTCTTGGATACTCCGGGTCACGCTGCATTCAGTATGATGAGAGCCAGAGGAGCCCAGGTGACAGATATCGTAGTACTTGTTGTTGCGGCAAACGACGGTGTCATGCCTCAGACAAGGGAAGCCATTGACCATGCTAAAGCTGCAAAGGTTCCTATCATTGTAGCCATCAACAAGTGTGATCTCCCTGAGGCAAACCCTGACAGAGTAAAGCAGCAGCTCTCCGATTTGGGTCTCATGCCTGAAGAATGGGGTGGACAGACTCTGTACTGCGAAATATCTGCTTTGAAGAAGATTGGTATCGACGATCTCTTGGATACTATCCTCTTGCAGGCTGAAATGCTTGAGTTGAAGGCTAATCCGAACTGTAGGGCTGTCGGTAAGGTTCTTGAATCCAGAATCGACCAGGGAAGAGGTACTGTCGCAACAGTAATCGTACAGAAGGGTACTCTCCATCAGGGTGATTAT
Organism: uncultured Spirochaetales bacterium; assembly: GCA_945947045.1. Lineage (GTDB taxonomy): Bacteria > Spirochaetota > Spirochaetia > Sphaerochaetales > Sphaerochaetaceae > Ornithospirochaeta. The sequence continues at coordinate 1,812 of CAMEXG010000165.1, forward strand.
TATGTTGCAGGTATTTATTCCGGACGTGTAAGAGCAATGTTCGACGATAAGGGAAGAAAGATTACTGAAGCTGGTCCTTCAACTCCTGTGGAAATCATCGGATTGTCGAATATTCCGTCTGCCGGAGACCCCTTCCAGGTTACGGAAGACGAAAAGACAGCAAGAAGTATCGCTGCAAAGCGTCAGGAACTTGAAAGACTGGGTGAGAACAGCAGCAGAAATAAGGTTACACTTGAAAACCTCAATGAAAAGATTAAGGAAGGTCAGGTTACAGACTTCAATGTCATCATCAAGGGTGACGTCCAGGGATCTGTTGAGGCTCTTACAGGTGTATTGGAGAAACTCAGCACACCTGAGATCAAGCTTAATGTAATCAGAGCAAGTGCCGGAGCCATCATTGAAAGCGATATTACTCTCGCCTCCGCCTCCAACGCTGTTGTCATCGGCTTCAACGTCAGACCTACTCCTCGTGCCCAAGCATTGGCCAACGAAGAAAAAGTCGAAATCAAGAAGTACAACATCATCTATGACGTGGTCGATGATATCAAGGCGGCCATGGAAGGTATGTTGTCTCCTGAAACTAGGGAAGTCGATATCGGTAAAGTCGAAGTCAGAGATACATTCAAGGTGCCAAAGGTCGGTATCATAGCAGGATGTATGGTTACAGAAGGAAAGATCAAGCGTAACAGCCTTGTCCGTGTAATCAGAGACTCTATCCAGATCAGCCAGAGCCTCATCAAGATTTCTTCTCTCAAGAGATTTAAAGATGATGCTAAGGAAGTTCTTGAAGGCTTTGAATGTGGTGTCGGACTTGAAAACTGGCAGGATCTACAGGTAGGCGATATACTTGAAGTAGTAGATACCGAAGAGGTAAAGAGGACATTGGAATTCGATGAGTGAGTACAGTCAGGAAAGGTTGGAGAATAAGATCCTGGAGACTATCTCCAGCCTCATAGTAAAAGGTGCCATTAAAAACCATAACCTCAATACTCTTGTTAGTATTACTCGAGTAGAGCTTAGTCCTGACAACTCAAGTGCAAAGGTTTATGTTTCATACATTTATGACAACGGCGTTCTGGAGAAGTCTGTCAAGGCTCTCCAGAGTGCATCCTACTTTATCCAGTCAAGGCTTGCAGGGGTTATGAAGACAAAAAACACTCCAGTCCTTAAGTTCATCAAGGATAATTCTTATATCGAAGGTGAAAGAATAAATAGACTGATTGACGAGGTGGTCTCAAACGATGGGAAGTGAATTTTCTCTTCTCTTATTAGATAAAAAAGAGGGCGTCACTTCTTTTTCGTCTCTTTATCCTGTAAAAAAGGAACATAAGGGTGAAAAAGTTGGTCATGCCGGTACATTAGATAAATTTGCTTCTGGCCTGATGGTTGTGTTTATAGGAACAGCCACCAGGCTTAATCCTGTATTTTCTTCTTTTGGAAAGAAATATCGAGGTAGATTGGCTTTCGGTACAGAAACAGATACTTTGGATCCCGAGGGAACTGTAGTAAAAGAAAGCGACTACATCCCAACGCTAAAAGAAATAGAAGAAGTATTACCTTCCTTTATAGGGAAACAACTTCAGACTCCTCCTCTTTACAGTGCACTCCATGTTGATGGAAAAAGAGCTTATCAAATAGCTAGAAAAGGGGAAGAATTGGAGATGAAGCCAAGAGAAATTGAGATTTCGTCTTTGGATATCGTTTCCTATACCGACGGAGTCTTGGAATTCGAGACCAAAGTTTCAAAAGGTACATATATACGTTCTCTTGCCAGGGATATTGCATATCGACTTAATTCCTGTGGACACCTTGTGGGTCTGAGACGTTTGGAAGTAGGCCCCTATACTTTGGACGATATTGGTAAAGATACTTATTATCTTCTAGATAAGACTAATCTTTTTTCTACCGTTGAAATGGATGTAAAAGAAAGAAAAAGCGTCGATAACGGGGCTCAGTTGTCAAAACACATTATTAGTGATACAGCACCAAGTAAACCATATTGTTTTGTCACAATGGACAATAAGCCTTATGGAATAGGAGAGAAGGGAGAGAAGTTTAAGTTTCTTGCGAGGTTCTGATGAAAGAGTACGACTTTTTATCTTTATTGAAATCACAGGAACTGAAAAATACAGAAGCTGTGATCACCATAGGAGTCTTCGACGGCTTTCATCTTGGACACCGTACCCTTATCAAGAGAGTAAAGGAAGAGAGCAATAAAATACCTTATTCAATCTCTATGGTGATAACATTTTCTTCTAATCCCAAACCTGGTAAATTTAGAAATATCGATACCTTGAGATTGAGAAAAGAAGAAGTAGAGAAAGAAGGTATAGATGCCTTTGTAGTCATTGACTTTTCCCATGAATTCAGTATGATATCAGCTAGTGGGTTTATGGAGATGCTATCGTCTCTTACTATGCCCAAGACAGTTGTAGTCGGAGAAGATTTCCGCTTTGGTAATCCTAGTTCGGCCGCATCTAGTCAAGATCTTGGATCACTGTTCAATAGTATTGGATTGGATACCAAGGTTATTATTGAGAAAGCAATTCTTACGGAGGGTGGAGAAAAGATCTCGTCAACTCTTGTAAGAAGGGTGATAGAAAAAGGTGAGACCGGATGTATTCCGTCTCTCATCGGCCGGA
>CAMEXG010000166.1 GCA_945947045.1 uncultured Spirochaetales bacterium
TTTAAAAAATATCCGGTCCGTTTGGTTTTCACGGACCGGATATCAAAACAAAGATGCATTATCTTCTTGTTCTATATTCTCTTGGAACAGGATCCTGACCATCCCATATGATTCTTCTGAAGTGCTTAGGATCCGTGTTACCTTCTGTGTTGACCATAAATACTAGAGAATCTTCATTCAGATTAAGGGCTTTCTTTAAATTCTCGTCTGTATTTTCTGTCATCAAAGAATAGAGCGCACCAAGTGGAACTGCACCGCTTTCACCGCTTATGATGAACGGGTCTCCCTTTAATGGGCAGGAGAGAATTCTCATTCCTCTTGCTGCAATATAATCAGGAACCTCCATAAATACGTCGCCGTTGCCATTGAGAATCTTGAATGCCAATGGAGAAGGATCTCCGCATGCAAGTCCTGCCATAATAGTGTCCAGATCCCCCTTTACACTATGGCACTTTCCATCGTCAGCCTTGATTGACTCATAGACACATGCAGCCTTATTTGGTTCTACAATTACAAAGAGAGGAGGATTCTCAGGGAATAGAGCTGTATAGAATCCGACTACGGCTCCTGCCAATGCACCGACTCCCGCCTGTGCAAATACATGGGTAGGCTTTTGTATTCCCATACCTGCAAACTGCTCCTGACACTCAAGAAGCATGGATGTATATCCCTGCATGATCCATGTGGGAATCTCTGTGTATCCGTCCCAAGATGTATCGGATACGACATACCATCCGTTCTTTTCCGCATCTTTAGCAGCCTGTCTGACAGCGTCGTCATAGTTGCCGTCTACTACAGTGACTGTCGCTCCGTACTTTTTGATTGCATCGATTCTGGCCTGGCTTGTTTCCGAGTGGACATAGATCTGGCACTTATGACCAAGCATTTTTGCCGCCCATGCCAAACCTCTTCCGTGGTTGCCATCAGTGGCAGAGCAGAAAGTTATGTCTCCGACTTTGTCGTGACACTCCTTACTTATCAGGTATTCGAATGTAAGCTCTTGGTCTTCCATTCCGAGGAGCTTTTTCATAAAGCGGTAAATGGCAAAAGATCCACCCATGACTTTAAATGAGTTCAGTTCAAGTCTCTGAGCTTCATCTTTTATGTATATTCCACCTACACCCAACATGTGGGCAAGATTAGGAAGTGCTTCAAGTGGAGTCATTTTATATCCAGGAATCTGCCTATGAAACTTTCTTGCTTCCCTTGCAATAGAGACGGGAAAGAGTTCTTTTGCCAAGGCTTGGTCTTTCTTTGAAACATCTCCGTTATTATGGATAATGTAGGAATAATCGTTATTCATCTTGAAACCTCTATTATTATTTGTTGCATTTTGTTGCCAAACATATATTACACGATAAAAAAATAAATGCAATAAGTTGATGCAACAAATTGCAACAAACTCAACTTTTTCTAATATAAATATTTATCTTTTCCATTGTACAAAAAAGGCTTCTCTTTCGAAATTGCCAACAGTGAACCCACAAAAAAATAAATTCATGCTAAACTAAATGAAACTTTGGATTGTGACAACAGAATAAGGAGGGATTATGGAAATAACAGAAAAAGAGAAAAATGAAGTATTGGTAAAGGCCAAGGAATATCTGAAATGGGAAAAGAGCGAAGTCTTCAGAAAAGAAGTTGAAGATGCAATTGCCAAGAATGACTTTGACGACCTTTACGATAGATTCTATACTGCACTTGCTTTCGGTACAGCAGGAATGAGAGGTGTAATAGGTGGAGGTACAAACCGTATCAACACATATATGGTAGGAAGGGTGACGCAGGGGCTCTCCGATTACCTATTGAAGAATTCAGACTCTCCAAGTGTATCTATTGCTTATGACTCACGCCATTGGTCAAAGGAATTTGCACTTTATGCCGCTCTTGTTCTCTCTGCAAACGGAGTTAGAACTTACTTGTACGATACACTCCATCCAGTACCGATGCTTTCCTATTGCACAAGAAAGTTGGGAACAACAGCAGGTATTGTAATCACAGCATCCCATAACCCCTCCAAATATAATGGATATAAAGTATATTGGTCAGATGGTGGACAGGTTACTCCTCCTCACGATATCGGAATCACAGAGTGCGTATTGTCTGTAAAAGACGAGAACGTGAAGGTAATGGATGAAGCTGAAGCAAGAAATAAGGGTGTTCTCTCTTCAGTTCCAGAAGAAGTGGACGAATCATACTACAACATGGTGATTTCTTCTCTCAGAAGACCTGAGCTGGTAAAGAAGAGCCCTGTGAAAGTCGCCTATACCCCTCTCCATGGTTCTGGATCGGTTCCTCTCACAACAATGCTCTCCAGACTTGGCATGGAAGTTGCTGTAGTTGAGGAACAGAAGGCTCCGGATGGATCATTCCCCACTGTCAAGCTTCCTAACCCTGAGAGTGCAGAGGCAATGCAGAAGGTCATCGCACTGGCAAAGGAAATCAAGGCGGATATCGTACTCGGAACAGATCCTGATGCAGACAGACTTGGTATCGCAATTCCTAAGACAGATGCAAAGGATGAATATCTCCTTCTTACAGGAAACCAGATAGCAACTCTCCTTGCCGATTACCTCCTTGTTACGGAAAAAGAGCAGGGCAAGGCAAAAGACAAGCCGATGCTTGTAAAATCTCTTGTCACTACTGATCTCGTTAAGAAGATTGCAGAGAAAAACGGGGGAGAATGCAGAGACGTCCTCACAGGCTTCAAGTATATTGCAGAGCAGATTCAGATGATCGACGACAACCCGGGCTGCGGCAGACACTTCTTGTTTGGATGTGAAGAGTCTTATGGATTCTTGACAGTTCCAAGTGTAAGAGACAAGGATGCTGTATCTTCAGCTGTGGCTGCTGTGGAGATGATGTGCCACTACAAACAAGAGGGAATAACACTTCAGGACAGATTGGATGCTATTTACGCTGAATATGGATACTCCACAGAGGTCGTATTTGCCAGAGACTATGAAGGTGCTGAAGGAAAGGCCAAGATGGCAAAGATTATGGCCGACATGAGAAGTTTAAAAAAGGGCGATGTCCTTGTTTCCCGCACAATTGAGAGTATGGTAGACCTAAAGGGTGAGAACACAGGCTTCCCTAAGGCTGACGTAATCATCATCCGTTTTGAAAGTGGCGAGAAATTGGTTGTCAGACCAAGCGGAACAGAACCAAAGATCAAGTACTATCTCTTCCTCACAGAAGGTGAAGGCGGAAGAAAGGCTCTGGAAGAAAACAAGGGAAAGATCTTGGAAGAGTTTAAGGCTGCACTCTGACGGGATCTTACCGGTAATCCCCTTCTTACAAATAAAATGTAGGTCGGGGGAATATCTGTTGAATCGTAGTAACTGCCTCTTGGATCAAACCAAGGGGCTGATTTTAAGAAAACTAAAGGCTGGAATAATTATTTGGAAAGATCCAAATATTTCTTTTTCTTGATTACAGAATGAGTCTAAATCGACCTATATTAAAAATACTGAATCACAAATAAAATATGGGGGTGATGGCAATGGAAGAGGAAAGGAAGAAAACACAGCTTGATTATCCTGCCTCCCACAGTATAGATACATATTGGTTTGCAGTGGATAAAGATGGACGCCTTGCCTGTATCTGTTCTGGGGAAGAAGGGACATTACCTGCAGATATAGAGAAATCAAACGACGACTATGAGATGACAGATGATGCAATATTCATAAACTCCGAACCAATATGTGATGGCTGCAGAAAATTTATTCTGTCGGAAGAATATCTCGCGTTTGTATTTTCTCAAGACAAAACAGATTATATTTCTACTGATGACAACAATCAAAGCACCCTGTTGTTTGAAGATTCAAGCCTTGAAAGAAAAGCTATAGAGCTGGGGAACAACATTAAGTTTGACGACCTCTTTATTTGGAAAGAGAGAATAAATGACGGTTCTACAATAATTTATGAATTATCTGAAGATCATAGATACATATATTGCTGTAATATTGTGTTTAATAAAGGTGCGCTGAAAAAAGATGTTGAGAGTGGTAATATAACCGGAATATTCTACGATTTTGAAAGCATACTTTATACCTCTTATAATACAAATCCATACACCTATGTACCAGTTTTCGAAAGAGAAGAGACTTCACTATGTGACACCATTAAGTTTAAGTTGCCCAAAGACTTTCATGGCATCAAGAAATTGGAGTTGTCATTTGCTGAGTCTGATGAATTTAATCTCGATGATTACACCGGGGTATATACGATGGAATATGAAGAAAGGGACAGGGATGATGAGGACTTATTCATATGGCCAAACTACGACGGGGTGCCAAAAGAGATTCTGGTAAAAAAACTATTTACCGCAATCAATAAATTAAGATCAAGATCTGTCTGGTGTCTCTTAGGTGACAACTCTCCCGCCTAAAGGCAGGGAGCTTCCTGAGTCGTATTCTCAAGA
>CAMEXG010000167.1 GCA_945947045.1 uncultured Spirochaetales bacterium
TGGGTAAAACAGGGTACAGAACGCAAGCGAACAAGGGCTCCATCCTTGAACTAATGTTCAAGAGTCGACGATTAGCTTTTTCTATAGGATTTTTTTTATTTTAGTCTTATAGTTATGGTGATTATGACAACTAACGAAAATATTAAATTTATCAAGCTGCCTGAAAACTTTAAGGCTGATTTAGGTTCATTCACCATCGATCCTTCCATAGAACTCCCTGTTCTCTTGGGGGATGGAAGAGATAAAGTTGAAGATAAAGACCTCACGGTAGAAAACATTGTGGCGGGAATGATCAGCGTCATCGCCCATCACCCTGACAATCCCAACTTCTCATATTACAAGTCCTTTGTCCTTGCTTCCGATCCCCATATTGTAGAAAAACTGAATCAGGCTGCAATTGCAAAGGAGCAGAGAAAAGAGTTTGAATTCTCAGAAGAACTCTTTTTGGCTGTATATCACCTTCTGCCTCAGAATGCTTCCTGCGTCAACTTGGCGACCCTCTACTCTTATCTTGCAGTTGAAGCCAGAAGTAAGGGAGAAGAAGAGAAAGTGTGGATAAATAAAGTAAGATCCACGCTGGAGGACGGTATCGAGAGATTTGGAGAGGATGAGATGATTCTTTCCGAGCTTTCTTCTTTCGAAGCATATATGGGAAACCTTGAAGAAGCCAAAGAATATGGCGAAAGATATATGGAAGTAGCCGAAGAGAGCGAAAGGAAGGAAGAAGTAAGAAAAATGCTGAAAGAGATTACATTTAAACTTGATAACAGCGAAGCGATCTCAGAAGCCTATGACTTCATCACTCTCGGTGAACCAGACAAAGCTCTTCCTATCATCGACAAATTCCTTTCAGCAAACCCTACCATATGGAACGGCTATTTTCTCAAAGGCTGGGCGTTAAGAATAAGAAAGGACTATAAAGAAGCAAAAGAATATTTTCTTGAGTGTATAAAGCTTGGTGAAAGTAATAGCGAAATATATAACGAACTCTCTATCTGTGAACTTGAGGGTGGAGACAAAAAACTAGCCAAAGCTTATCTTGAGATAGCCTCAGACCTGGATGAAAGCAATTTGACGATAACTACAAACCTGGCTTACTTGTATCTGGCCGACGGTGAATTTGATGAAGCCAGAGAGTATCTTGAAAGAGCCAGATTCTTGGCAAAAGACGACAAATTCGTAAAAGGTCTCATCAAAGAGTATGAGAATGCTACAGGAGAGAAAATTGGAGATATCATCCACGAAGAGTATGTGAAAAACACTGAAGACACCGACAGCGGGGAGTATCCAGGCTCTTCTTTCCAGGAAGACTTCAGAAAGTTCGCCCTCTCTGTAGAAGAAGACTTGGACTTTGACGAAGAAGATGAGTGTTCCTGCAAATGCGGAGGACACTGCCACGATGAAAAAGAATGCGGAAATGATGGAGAGTGCTCTTGCCATAACAAAGAGGGACATGAGTGCAGATGCCATCATTAAAGAGGCGTACAGATGATTGTCACAACAAAGACTACAGAGGAAACTGAGAATCTCGGCTACAAATTCGGCTCCACTCTAAAAAAGGGAGACTGCGTATCTCTACGAGGTTCCCTTGGAGCGGGAAAGACCGTACTGGCAAAGGGAATAGCAAGAAGCCTTGGAATAACCGAAGCCGTGGTCTCCCCTACTTTTACTTTAGTACAGGAATATGATGGAAAAGAAAAACTCTATCACTTGGACATTTATCGCCTAAGCGGCGAGGATGAATTCGAGTCCATGGGAGGAGAGGAGTTTCTTTATCCAGATGGAATAACTTTAATTGAATGGTCTGAAAAGATAGACTCGATGCTTCCCGACTCTACAATATTTGTAGAAATAGAGATAAATGACGATCTATCCAGAACAATAAGTATTAAAGGAGACGAAAGGTATGAACATTCTCTCTCTTGACACATCCACTCCTGTCTTGTCCCTCTCATTGAGGACATCAAGTTCATACGAAGAGAGGAAAATCATCGGCAACTTCTCCCACTCGGAAAATCTACTGGGTGAAATTAAATCTATGACGAAAAGAGCGGGAATAGAGTTGAAAGATCTTGAACTTTTGATCTGCACAAAGGGGCCCGGTTCGTTTACTGGTCTGAGAGTGGGAATGGCTGGCCTCAAGGGCATATCTCTTGCATCCTCCGCTCCTCTTGTTTCGGTCCCTACCCTCTCCGTCATCGATGAGAGTGTAAAGTCACTATGGAAGGGACCTGTTTTAAGCGTAATAGACGCCAAAAAGAAAAAGTTCTATTTCCGTCTCACCATAGGCGGAGAAGTTCTCATTTCAGATAGAGATGGAAATCCTTCAGATGTCATCGAGACGTTAAAGAATCTGAAAAACGTCCTGATTACAGGACCGGATGCAGCACTGTTTGCTTCAAAGCTTTCTTCTTTTGCAGAGGACTTGGACATTACTGTGGACCCTGAAGCTCCTAGATGTCTTTCTTTTGCTCTTGAAAAACTAGGAAGAGAGAAATTTGAGAAGGACGGAGCGGATGACATCGGGGAAGGCCCTGTATACATAAGACGAAGTGATGCAGAAGAAATGCTTTTGGCAAAAGCAAAAGAAGCTAAAGGAGAATAAAATGAGGGAAGTCGATATCTTGGTTATAGGTGCAGGTCCAGGAGGAATGAGTGCAGCCCAATATGCTGCAAGAGCTGGATACTCTACACTTGTATTGGACCCCATGGGACCAGGGGGACAACTACTCTATATTGATGAAATTGAAAACTACCCTGGACTAGGTAAAACCAGTGGATATGTACTTTCCGAAGCAATGGAAAACCAGTGTAAGGAGTTCGGTGTAGAGATAGAATATGACGAAGCGACGAAGATTGAGAAGAAAGAGAATCGATTTCTTGTTACGTCTTCATACTCTGAGATAGAAGCAAAGGCTGTAATACTTGCCACCGGTGCAAGCCATAGACACATTGGAGCCAAAGGTGAAGAAGAGTACAGCGGAAAGGGTGTCAGTTACTGCGCCACATGCGACGGACCGTTTTTTAGGGGACAGAAAGTAGTGGTCGTAGGAGGTGGAGATACAGCACTGACAGACGCCATCTATCTTTCAAAGCTCTGCAAGGACGTGGTCGTGATTCATAGGCGAGAAGCTTTCAGAGCACAGAAAGCGCTCCAAGAGAAGATTAAAGACATTCCTAACATCTCTACTGTCATGGGAAGAAATGTTGTCGAGATAAAGGGAAACGGGACTAAAGTCGAAAGTGTCATTCTAGACGATGGGAAAGAAATAGAGACTAATGGAGTTTTTGTATTTGTGGGAACAGTACCAAACTCAAAGATCGTAGAAGGATTAGTTGAGACTGACAACGGCTTTGTTTTGACTGATGAGAAGATGAATACCACACTCTCCGGTCTATATGCTGTAGGTGACGTGAGGAACACTTCCTTCAGACAAGTAGTCACTGCAACGGGTGACGGAGCAAAAGCCGCCCATAGTGCAGACGAATATATTCAGGAAAATAACCTATAATGAAGAGAATCATATTTTGTCTATTATCTGTCATTCTCCTCTTCCCTCTCTTCTCTCAAGGTGTAAAAGAAGAGGACTTGGGTGTGATAAAAGATGAAATAATGACCTCCCGTCCATATGTGTATTCTTCCATTCCGTTAACCTTTGAAAGAGAAGATGAGATAGTTAAAAATGAGATTCTGAATCGTGATATAGATGATGTCTCGTCTTCTCTGACAGTAAAGTACTCTTCATTGGACGGAAATGCGACAGTTGAATACAGCTCGACATACCTATATTATTCTTTGTTCTTATTGGACGATAATGTGGAGCTGAAGGTGACACAAGAGGGGGTCTCTCTTTACCTCAACAATGAACTTGTCGGAGAGAAGACCCTCTCCGATAACATTCTTCTCTTCGAGGAAGCTCTTTCCGATATAACACAGATCCTTTCTTATCCAGACAATTTCAAGGTTACTGAAATCAAAAAATACTATGGAGAGAATTGGGAGACCACCTTATATTGGCCTCTGGAGGAAAGAGAAATAAAAGTTGAGATTGAGTATATTGACACTAATAACTCTCTTTGGTTTATTTCCGGTAACATCGAAAAAGACAAGATCAAAGATACTTTTACTCCTCTAAATATCTTCTCCACCCCTTACTTTATACTGAATGAAGTAAAGAAAGATGGTGAAGAGAGGAACAAAGGACTCTGGTAATCGCCGACATACAATATAAAATCGATTCCAAGAATAACAACGTTGAATGAAAAAGTAAATGCAACTTTGTAAAGGTAAATGCAATAGGAAAAAGT
>CAMEXG010000168.1 GCA_945947045.1 uncultured Spirochaetales bacterium
CCAAGCAAGTACACACTGGAACACTACTACAAAGAAGGCCCATTTTCCTCCCAGCTCTCTCCTAATGGAAGCGATGGCTGCTACACATGGAGTATAGAGAAGGCAGAATACGAGGAGAGAATAAGCGCTACCTGGCGTAAGGATGGAAGCTACAGCTCCAACAGTTCCTGTCAGGACTGAGAGAGTAGAAACTACACTTTCCTTTGCCATAAATCCAGCGACGAGGGCTGTAACTACTCTCCAGTCTCCAAAGCCTTGCAGAGAGAAGATGGGAGCAACAGCGCCTGAAATCATGGCAAGGATACTTCTTGAGTTGTCGACGTCGGCGACGAAGTTAAGCTTAAGATCAAATGACTGCAAGAGCCATATGATAATGGACGCTACGAATATTACTGTAAACGCCCTCTCCAAGAAATCCTTGGCTTTATCCCAAAGAAGCATCAATACATTCTTTGCTCCAGGCATTCTGTAGCAAGGAAGCTCCATTACAAACGGAACGGCTTCACCTTTAAAGAATGTATTCTTTCCTATTACTGTAACGATGATCCCCAATATGATTCCCAAAGCATAGAGAGATACTATTACTAAGCCTGAGTGCTTTGGAAAGAAAATGGAAGCAAAGAACACATATATAGGAAGCTTGGCAGTACAGCTCATAAATGGCGTGAGAAGAATTGTAAGCTTACGGTCTCGAGCTGATGGGAGAGTACGGGACGCCATTACCCCCGGCACTGTACAGCCAAAGCCAATGAGCATAGGAACAATACTTCTACCACTGAGTCCTATCTTTCTTAGGGCTTTATCAGTAACGAAGGCTACTCTCGCCATATATCCTGTATCTTCCAAGAGAGAAAGGAAGAAGAATAGGACGACGATAATAGGAAGGAAAGAGAGTACGCTTCCCACTCCTGTAAAGATACCGTCTATTATTAGGGAGTGTATTACTTTGTTCACGCCTCCTCGAGACAAAGCACTGTCAACAATAGCTGTGAGGCTCTCTATTCCACTTTCAAGTAAGCCTTGGAAATATGCTCCTATTACATTGAACGTCAAGAAGAACACAAGGGCCATAATAAGGATGAAGCAAGGGATGGCTGTATATTTTCCTGTAAGGATCTTATCTATCTTGGCGCTCCTTGCGTGCTCCTTGCTTTCATGAGGCTTGACTACAGTTCTATAGCATACATCCTCGATAAAAGAGAAACGCATATCAGCCATGGCGGCAGCTCTGTCCATGCCTCTCTCTTCCTCCATCTGGAGGATGATGTGTTCGATCATCTCTTTCTCGTTCTCAGTCAGGTTAAGAGCGTCTTCAACGAGATGGTCACCCTCGATTATCTTACCTGCAGCAAAACGCACTGGAATACCTGCACTCTTTGCGTGGTCTTCAATGAGATGCATTATGCCATGGATTGCTCTATGTACGGCTCCTCCATGCTCGGATGGGGAGCAGAAGTCCTGACGACCAGGCTTTTCCTGGTAGTAGGCTACATGGATAGCATGCTTTACTAGTTCGTCTACACCTTCATTCTTACTTGCTGAAATAGGGACTACAGGAATGCCAAGCATTCTCTCCATTTCATTTATCTTGATAGTTCCACCGTTTCCTCTTACTTCATCCATCATATTGAGGGCCAGTACCATAGGAATATCCAACTCCATCAGTTGGAGTGTAAGGTAAAGGTTTCTCTCGATGTTCGTGGCATCTACGATGTTAATAATTCCTTTGGGGTTTTCTTTCAGAATAAACTCTCTCGATACTATTTCTTCTGCAGTATATGGAGAAAGGGAATAAATACCGGGTAGGTCGGTTACAAGAGTATTCTCATGTCCTCTTATCTCCCCGCTCTTTCTATCTACAGTAACTCCAGGAAAGTTTCCTACATGCTGGTTGGAGCCTGTAAGTTGGTTAAACAATGTGGTCTTCCCGCAGTTCTGGTTTCCTGCCAGGGCAAAAGTAATAGTCTCATCATCCCCCAGGGGTGTCTCCCCCTTCTTTTCATGGTACTTACCCTCTTCACCCAACCCCGGGTGGTCTTGGGAGTCTCTAAAGAAAGGTTTGATCTCTTCCTTCTCCGCCTCAGATCTTTCACAATCTATTTCAGCTGCATCATCTTTTCTTATTGAAAGCTCATATCCATGGACCATAAACTCCATTGGGTCACCCATAGGTGCAAGCTTGACCAGCTTCACCTTGGCATCTGGGATCAGCCCCATATCCAAGAAATGCTGTCTCAAAGATCCTGAGCCGCCAACCTTTGTCAAAACTGCACTTTCACCAGGTTTAAGTTCACTTAGTTTCATTTAACTTTATCTCCAATAGAAAGCTAAACATCTCTTCCCTTTTAGTCAATTAGTTTTCACTAACTAATTGTCTTTTCTACAGATTTGTTTATTAAAACTTATAGAAAATCTACACCTCCCTTTTATAGGAGAAGCATTGGAATATATTCCTATGGCAAAGCTGCGGAACAAAGACACAGAAATAGAAGAATTGAAGGCAAGGAACATATATCTTGAGAATAAGAACAAGATATTCACATCAATGAAGAATATGAGCGAGAAAAATAAAATGTTTCTTGTCATCTTGTGGGTTATGGTTCTTATTCTTCTCTCTATTATGGTGACTTATGCCATAACGGACACAACGAAGAACCCGATAGAGAATGAAGAAGACTATGAAAGAATAATAGGGACAATAGAAGGCAGGGAGTGGAAGGTATCGGAAAGTACAAATAAGAGTCTCCTTTCCCTTCTACCCCAGGCAAAAGGTGACGCCTTCACCTCTCTCGACGGAGATAGAGCATCTCTTTCGATTCTTCTCTCTTCCGGTGATAGTTACACTCTTACGTTCACTTATAGAAACGGAAGGATAGTCTCATTATTTAAAGGGGAATTAATATACTTGGAGTATACTGAGACAGTCTATGGAGGGGGAAGGACTCTTACTCTTTTCTATAGAAACGGAAAGGTGGTGTTTAAAGAAAAAAGATAGAAAGCAATATGATAGGGATATGCCCCCCTCTTATTAGTCTTTTTTACTTCAAGACCTATAATACACCTTCAAAACTGAGCTAAAGATAACTCTCCAACTATTTGTGTTACCATACTAACTTCTTCGAAAAAGGGTTTGAGTTTCCCTTATTGTTTGTGATAAACCTATCGCAATATGAAGATATTAGTAATTAATCCAGGTTCTACATCTACTAAAGTAAGCGTATTTGAAGATGAAGAAGTAGTGTTCACAGACTCTGTTTTCCATGATGCTCCTCTTCTTCTTTCTTTCCCTACAGTTCCTGATCAGACACAGATGAGAAAGGATGTCACAAGAAAGTTCCTTCTTGAGAGAGGAATGGATGTTTCTGATATGGATGTTATCGTCGGACGCGGAGGCGGAGCTCATAGCCAGAGAGCCGGCGTTACAGTCATCGACAAGACTCTATACGAGGATACAAAGAATAACGTAGGCGGCTCCGACCATGCATCAATGCTCGGTGTGCTTGTTGCTTATGAACTAGGCGTCGAGTTCAATAAGCCTTCTTATACACTTAACCCTACTAATATTGATGAATTCATCGATGAAGCGAGAATCACTGGAATAAGCGGTCTCTACCGCCACGCCCAGTCCCATGCTTTGAATCAGAAGGCAATCTGTGAACTGCATGCAAAGAACACAGGCGTAGATATTAAAGAGACAAACTATGTATGCGCCCATATTGATGGTGGAATTACAATCGGGGCCCATAAGGGGGGAAGGATGATCGACTGCACTGAAGGTGCAGGTGGAGACGGTCCGTTTACTCCTACAAGGTTGGGTTCCATCCCTGTTCTTGCTGTCTGCAGATACCTGGAGAAAGGACATACTACTCAAGACTTGAGGAAGATGTGTTCCCGTGCAGGTGGTTTCGTTTCTCATTTTGGAACTTCCGACTCCAAGAAGATACATAAAATGGTTGAGGAAGGAGACGAGAAGGCAACTCTGATTTGGAATGCAATGCTTTATCAGACGGCAAAAGCAATCGGAGAAATGGCTTGTGTGCTGGAAGGAAAAGTAGATGCCATCCTTTTGACAGGAGGTCTTGTCAGGTATAAGGATATCGTGGAATACATTAAGGCGCACTGTGGATGGATCGCTCCGATTGCTCTATATCCAGGAGAAGTTGAGCAGGAAGCTATGGCTTGGGCTGTTTTGGATGTAGTAAGAGGAAAGAAGGAAGCCATCCACTATAATCCTCATGACGTCTTCGATAAGTTTGATTGGGATGAAGTTGTATACTGATCTCCCCTGATCATC
>CAMEXG010000169.1 GCA_945947045.1 uncultured Spirochaetales bacterium
TTGACAATTTTTTCATCGATCACCACTTCTTCTGGGTTAATAGCCAGGAAGTCTGATTTATTCAAGGCTGAAGGGGTGTATAGAGAATAGAACTTATTGTCTTTATCTTTAAAAACATAAGTAAACTCTTTTCCATTTACTGAATATAAAGGCTGAGGAATCTTACTTGCTAGTTTATTAATTGTCTCTTCATTCCCGTCCTCATTTAAATATGCTTTTGATTCTGTATCATAGTAAATGAAATGATTGCCGTCACTACTTGCCCAAACAGCATTAGTAGCCATGACACCATTACCTATGAAGTTTGAGAAGCTCTTTGTCTCGGTATTATACTTTGCAATTCCATTGTCTGTTGCAACGATGTATACGTTGTCAGATTCTTTGTTGATTATGTTTAATATCTTGAAGGACTCTTTTTTAACGGAGTTTGCAGCCATCTGAAATAATCCTTCTTCTCCATCGTTACAAGAGATAAAGAGAGAGAAAACCATCACAAAAACAAAAGTAAGTGTTATTATTCTTTTCATCTTTTATCTCCTTTAGTGTCTGTATGTAGCGAAGAAATGGACTGGAATAAATGTACCTACGCCCATTCTGTCTGAATTGGAGAGATAAAGCTCAAATGTTCCTTTAATTCCAGTCTTTATGCCGAAGCCCCAATTCTCAGTAGGGAAGAACCTAAAACCAATTGTCGCCATAGCCATGGGGCTCATTATTGATTTTTCGTTATAACTCATATAGCTGAGACCTACACCCAGGGAGATAGGTATTTCAAACATCCCTTGTACAGGAACATAAGAAAACTTAAAACACATAGGAACTTGGGTAAACAAAACTTCATCTGTGCAGTAGTTGAATTGATAACCGATCTCTCCGCCTATACTTGTCTTACTGGAAGTAAAAACTTCGTAGTCAAGGGAACCTAGTCCACCGATGTTAATATGTGTACCGTCCTCTCCCATACCAATGAGAGTCTTAAACTCTCCTGTGGCGGTGTCTTTATAAGTGTTGGTAAAAGGAATGTCCACACCGGCACTGATCATAAAGATTTGGGAACCTGTCTCGTAATAGTCTGCTCCGAATACTGTACCGATAAAAGTACATAAAACAAGAACAATGATTAAAGCTTTCTTTTTCATGACTACATTATACGAGAAATATCAAAGCCACGCAAATTAGCCTTTACGATAAAGACGTAATTCATATATTATTTGTGTGTGGTTGAATTGAATTGTAAATCCTTATCCTCATCTATCTATGATAGTTTGAAGGAAAAAACGCAAAAGTTTGTAGATAAAGGAAATAGAGCACCGGGTTTGGCGGTGGTCACTGTCGGTGACGACGAAGCCAGCCATCTCTATGTCAAAACAAAGACAGAAAAGGCAGCCTATGTAGGCTTTGTGGGTTTTCAATATTTCTTAAATGGAGATTCAAGGGAGGATGATGTAATATCTCTCATTGAGACTCTAAACAATGATGACAAAGTAGATGGAATACTTCTTCAGCTTCCCCTTCCTTCTCATCTGAATGAAAAAGAAATAATCGAACACATAAGACCAGATAAAGACGTTGACGGCTTTACTTCCATAAACATGGGAAGAATGCTTAAAGGCGAAGATTGTTTAATTCCTTGTACACCAAAAGGTATTTTGACTATTCTTTCCCATTTCTCTATTTCTACACAGGGAAAAAGAGTGACTGTAATAGGTCGATCCGAAATAGTCGGAAAACCCATGGCTGTTCTATTGATGAATAAAGGCTATGATGCCACGGTTTCTGTCGCCAACTCAAAGACAAAAGATCTGAAGTCTCTTACTCTTTCTTCCGACATTGTGATATCGGCGGTGGGAAAGCCAATGTTTCTTGATTCTTCATATTTTTCAGATGGAACAGTCATTATTGACGTGGGCATCAATAGGATCAGTGACAGTACACGAAAAAGAGGTTGGAGAACTGTAGGGGACGTAGATATAGACTCCTTGAAAGATAGAGATGTCTTCTGTACACCTGTTCCAGGCGGAGTGGGGCTTATGACGGTTGCGTCTTTAATGGAGAATACTTTTATTAGCAGGGAAAGAAGAGGTTAAAAGTGATACATACTTATTTGATAGAAACTTATGGCTGCCAGATGAATGTTGCAGAGTCAAATGCCATTGAGCTTCTTTTAAAAGGAAGAGGCATGGAAGCTGTAACAGACCCCCAAATGGCGGATTTGGTCATAATCAACACATGTTCTGTAAGAAAGACTGCAGAAAACAGAATATGGGGGAGACTGGGATTCTATAGCGCCATTAAAAAGAAAAGAAAGCAGATACTTATTGTCACCGGCTGTATGGCCTCAAGAATGAAGGAAGAGTTAAAGAAAGAGTGTCCTTTTGTGGATTATGTGGTTTCAAATGACGACAAAGCCCAGATTCCTCATCTTATCTTCCATTCTGACGAAGAAAAGAATGATAAATACTCTTTCCTTTCATCTCATTATAAGGAAGGGGAGTTCTCCTCTTATATTCCAATAATGAATGGATGCAATAACTTCTGTTCTTACTGTATTGTTCCATATGTAAGAGGAAGGGAAGTATCCAGAGATGTAGAGAGTATAATAGAAGAAGTCAAGTATATGGATGAAAGGGGAGTGAAGGAGATCACTCTCCTTGGACAGAACGTAAACTCATACTCATCTACTTATAATGGGGAAAGTGTAGATTTCCCTAAGCTTTTGGAGCTTATCAGCCCATATATGAAAAACATACTTTGGGTGAGATTTGAGTCTCCACATCCAAAAGATTTCTCGGATGACCTTATTAGAGTCATCAGGGATAACAAAAAAGTCGCCAAGCATATTCATCTTCCTATGCAGTCAGGTAATAGCAGGATACTTGAATTGATGAATAGACACACTACTAGGGAAAGGTTTATTTCTCTATTGGAGAAAATGAAGAGGGAGATACCTGAGCTTACTCTAAGTACAGATGTAATAGTAGGCTTCCCCTCTGAAACTGAAGAAGAGTATTTAGATACCCTATCTATGATGGAAATAATGGAATGCACTGAAGCTTTCATGTATTACTTCAATCCACGAGAGGGGACAAGAGCCGAGAAAATGGATGGCCAGATAGAAGAAAGCGTTAAAATCAAAAGACTTGAAAGACTGATCAACGAGCAGCTTGAGAGACAGAAAAGAATAAAGAGCGCTTCTCTTCCTTTCGAGACTGTAGGTATTGTGACTACTGTAACTAGAGATGACCAAAAGAGATATCTATTGAGAACTGAACACAATGAATATGTTTCCTTCTCTCCACTGATGCCTCATAATAACGGTGATGTTGTTTATGTAAGGGCCACAGAGCTTAATGGAAACACATATCGAGGTGAAGAGATTGAAAAATTGTGATTATGATTCCTTTTTCTCCGTTTTGAAGAATTCTAAGAAGACAGTAGTTCTTACAGGGGCTGGTATATCCACACTCTCAGGAATAAAAGATTTCAGATCCTCCAATGGCTTATATAGCCGGGACTTCGGTCATATGAGGGTGGAAGATATTCTGGATATAGATTTCTTCTTGGCTCATCCCTCCGTCTTCTATTCCTGGGCGAAGGACGCCTGGTACAATATGCACGATTATGAACCAAATATTGTTCATGGTGTATTGAAAAGAATGGAGGATAAAGGCCTGTTGTCTGAAGGGATTTTCACACAGAACATCGACGGACTTCATACCAGGGAAGGCAGCAAAAAAGTCTATGAGTTACATGGAACTATAGAAAGAAGTATCTGCACTAAATGTGGAGAAAGTTTCTCTTTTGACTGGACAAAGGAGCTTGTAGAAAAGGATGTTATTCCTTTATGCCCCCACTGCGGAGGACTGGTTAAGCCTGACATTGTATTCTATGGCGAAAACCTAGATTCTGAACTACTATATAAAGCTGATTCGGCTTTCCATTCTCCAGATTTATGTATAGTCCTCGGTTCTTCCTTGATAGTTCAGCCTGCCGCATCACTACCATACAGGGCCTTGAGGACCGGCGGCAAAATATGTGTGGTGAATAGGGACAAAACATACATTGACGAATATTCCACATGGCACTTTGAAGACCTTGAAGAGTGGGGTAGGAAGACGGAGGATTTTATCGAAAACCTATAATTAATGTACAAACGTAATTAATTACGTCTCTCTATTGATTTTTGTTACATAAGTTTATATCATACTATTTGCCTTATATGGGGGTGTTTTGGTTTCGACTGGCTTTGCCATGCTGTAGACTGCGGACCAAGA
>CAMEXG010000170.1 GCA_945947045.1 uncultured Spirochaetales bacterium
GTATAAGAGACTTGCTCCTCTTCTCAAGGAGGGCGACTTCTATCGTCTTTTAGATACAAATGAAGTCTCTGCAGGACTTTTTGTCTCTCCAGATAAGACAAATGCACTGCTGTTTGCTGTCAACAGGCTTTCCCACGGAAACCCAACGGATCGTTATGTAAAGCTTAGGGGCCTTGATGAAAATAAGTATTACTCCATAGACGGTAAGATATATTCCGGAAGCCTTCTTATGAATGCAGGATTCCTACTTCCTTTCGCTTTCTCCACTGATTACGAAGCAGTGAGAGTGGAATTGAAGGCTCTGTAGAAGAGATTCATCCTCTCGGAGATGATCGCACCCGATGCATACAAATGACTCATCCTTTTGTAGGTGGGTCTTTTTTTTAAAAAGTTACCTATTCACTTTACGTAGACTTACTCCGGAGGAAGACTATGAGAAGATCAGGACCTTTTCCAAGATGATCAACAGCCAGGAGGAATGCATCAAGAACGCCAAGACTCTTTAAATCTGAATCCTATATAGCAATAAAAGAGAAAAAGAACGGAAGTGCGATAATAGTGACATTGATATGAAGACGTTTTCTCCCTATGTCGCAATATGGAACTGCACTTATTGCTCATATTTAATGAGAAGACTATTGAGCCTTATGCTGGGCTTTATGCTCCATACTATCCATGAAGTCGAAATACCTATGAGTATGGGCCTCAGTATCTCCCATATGTAAATGTCTATGTTCGTGTTCAAGGATATGGGTATGAGTGAAACCGTCTTCTTCTCCTCCCTTAGGCTTAGTTTCCAGTCATATATCAAGAGTGACGCTATCCCCGCCCTAGGGCGACTGGTTCTCAAGCCCTATGAGGCAGAAAGTGCTGCCGTCTTCTCCGTCAAGCTTGACTTTATACATCTTTTCATGATTATGCCTGCTATCAATCAATAATATGGTTGTTTACATAATAGCCACATCATATTTGTTTTATATCACTATGAACTGTACATTGTTTTGAGAATTACAAAGAAAATATAGTTATTTAACTATTCCTAAATTGGAAATATAATTGCAATATAACAATAAATAGAGAAAGAAATCCGTTTTCTTTTTCTTTATAAATATTGGATTTTAGTTGCACACTACAGAAATAAATATAAGTTTTTTTCCTTTGTTTCTGCTATTTCCATTGCAATAATACAGTTATTTCGTCCTTTATTGTTATATGGTGACTTTTCCCTATAATATTATGCATATTTTCTAAAGAATTCTTATATAACTTTCGTTGCATTGGAAAATGTATATACGCTACATATAGCGTTAGATAAAATTTTACACTCTTGGTGTAGTATGTTTGGCTATTGCATCGCAAGTAAATCCATGATAAGGTTGGATATAATCCGAGGTATCTATATGAAAGTGATCAAGAGAAATGGTTCCGAAGTTGAATTCGATAAAAATAAAATAATTGTGGCTATTACAAAGGCCAATGAAGCCAATGTTTTTCATGAACTTACGGAGAATCAGATAAATGAGGCTGCAGACTATATCCAATACAAGTGCGAAAAGCTCAACAGAGCCGTTTCTGTAGAGGAAATCCAGGATATGGTTGAGAACCAGATAATGGCTCACGGAGCCTTTGAAGTCGCAAAGGAATATGTTAGATACCGCTATCAGAGATCTCTTATCAGAAAAGCCAACACTACAGATGACAGAGTCCTGTCACTTATTGAGTGTAACAATGAGGAAGTAAAGCAGGAGAACTCTAACAAGAACCCTATTGTAAACAGTGTGCAGAGAGATTACATAGCAGGGGAAGTGAGCCGTGACCTGTCTGTACGTCTGCTCTTGCCTAAGGAGATAGTGGACGCAGATAAGGAAGGAATTATCCATTTCCATGACACAGACTATTATGCCCAGCATATGCATAACTGTGACCTGGTGAACCTTGAGGATATGCTTCAGAACGGAACTGTCATTAGTGAGACAATGATCGAAAAGCCCCATAGCTTTTCCACTGCATGTAACATCGCCACACAGATAATCGCCCAGGTTGCTTCAAACCAGTACGGCGGACAGTCTATTTCCCTTGCTCATCTTGCCCCGTTTGTTCAGATTTCAAGAGACAAGATCCGTAAGAGTGTTGAAGAGGAAGTTGTTCTTCTTGGTATAGACGCTACAGAAGAAGTGAAGTCTAGAATTGTCGAGAAGAGACTTCTGGAGGAGATAAAGAAGGGTGTCCAGACTATCCAGTATCAGGTCATCACTCTTATGACAACCAATGGACAGGCTCCATTCCTCACTGTATTTATGTATCTCAATGAAGCTAAGAGCGAAAGCGAGAAGCATGACCTTGCACTTATAATTGAAGAGACTCTTAAACAGAGAATCACTGGTGTCAAGAATGAAGCCGGAGTATGGATCACTCCCGCATTCCCGAAGCTTATTTATGTTCTTGAAGAAGACAATATCAAGGAGGGGACTCCATACTTCTATTTGACAAAGCTGGCCGCCAAGTGCTCTGCAAAGCGTCTTGTTCCTGATTACATCTCAGAGAAGAAGATGAAGGAACTGAAGGAGGGGAACTGCTTCCCTGTCATGGGATGTAGATCAGCCCTGTCTCCTTGGAAGGATGAAAACGGCAACTACAAGTTCTATGGTAGATTTAACCAAGGTGTCGTGACTATAAACCTTGTGGACGTGGCTCTTTCCTCTCACAAGGATATGGACGCCTTCTGGAGAATCTTCGACGAGAGACTGGATCTTTGTTATCGGGCTCTTATGTGCCGCCATAATAGGCTTAAGGGAACTTTGTCTGATGCTGCGCCTATTCTCTGGCAGAACGGAGCAATAGCAAGACTTAAGAAGGGTGAACCTATCGATAAACTCCTCTACGGCGGATACTCTACAATTTCCCTCGGATACGCCGGTCTCTGCGAGTGTGTACGCTACATGACTGGTATGAGTCATACCAACCCCAAAGCGACCGGTTTTGCCCTTGATATAATGAAGCATATGAACGACATGTGTGCAAAGTGGAAGGAGGAGACCAACATCGCGTTCTCGCCATATGGAACTCCTATTGAAAGTACTACATATAAGTTCGCAAAGTGCCTGCAGAGAAGATTCGGTATCATCGAAGGTGTCACAGACAAGGGTTATATCACCAACAGCTACCATGTAAACGTAACAGAAGAAATCGATGCCTTCTCGAAATTGAAGTTTGAAGCCCAATTTCAGGCACTTTCCACAGGAGGGGCGGTAAGCTACGTCGAGGTTCCTAACATGCAGAATAACTTGGATGCCGTGATTTCTGTAATCCAATTTATTTATGACAATATCATGTATGCCGAACTCAATACGAAATCCGACTATTGCCAGAAATGCAGCTTTGATGGAGAGATAGAGATAAAGAAAGAGAACGGCAAGCTTATCTGGGTATGTCCTAACTGTGGAAACAAGGATCAGGATACGATGAATGTCGCCCGAAGAACCTGTGGCTATATCGGAACCCAGTACTGGAACCAGGGAAGGACAGAAGAGATTAAAGATAGAGTCCTTCACCTTTAATCCACACCCCCTATCAATGTAATATGTTTTCTATTGTCATAGAGGGGGTGTTGCATTTATGTCGGAGGAAATTGGGAGAGAAAAGATGCATTATGCAACTATAAAATACTGTGACATAGCAAATGGAGAAGGCGTCAGGACTTCTCTGTTTGTTTCTGGATGCAGGCACCATTGTAAGGAGTGTTTCAACCAAGTCGCATGGGACTTTGACTATGGTGAGGAGTTTACGAAAGACACTGAAGACAGAATAATAGCATCCCTCTCTCCTTCATATATCCGAGGTTTGTCTCTACTGGGCGGTGAACCTATGGAGAAGGAAAACCAAGGGGCACTTTTAGATTTGATTAAAAGAGTGAAGGTTGAGGCTCCGGATAAGGATATCTGGATTTATTCGGGCTTTACACTTGAAGAGCTTATAGGAGAAAAGGAATCAAGGGCTTATAGTCCGATTTCCAAAGAGATTTTAAGTTTATGTGACGTTTTAGTTGATGGACGTTTTATTCTGGAAGAGAAAGACATTTCGCTGCAGTTCAGGGGAAGCAGAAACCAGAGGATCATATCCCTTAAATCCTTTTTTGAAAAAGGTGAAGTCGTTCTTTGGAAGGACAAGATGAAAGATTGATACATATCTATAATACTCTAAGCCCTCTTTTACGAGGGTTTTTTATTAAGAGTGAATAGTCGAAGGGTTATAATCTGAGTTCTTTTTTT
>CAMEXG010000171.1 GCA_945947045.1 uncultured Spirochaetales bacterium
GAAGAAAGCTGATTCTGAGTAAGACGGGAAAGAAAGTACGACTGATCTTTCTTCTGGTCCACAGCCTTCAATAGCTGCATTCTTCCATTCTCTCCTCTTTCGACTCTTGCATAATGACCTGTTGCAAAGTAATCGAAGTCAAAAAGACGACGGGAACTTTCTACCATTGCACCGAACTTAATTAGTGTGTTGCACCAGATACAAGGATTGGGAGTACGCCCATTCAGATACTCACTTTTAAAGTTTTTCAATACTGTAGTTTCATAAAGGTCTTTAAGATCTACTGTATGGTGGACGATTCCCAGCTTATTGCAGATTTCTTTAGTCTCCACAAGTTCATCTTCTTCTCTAGGATTATAGCAGGAGTTTGAGGATGGAGCGGGAGTGAGCTTATTATCTTTTTTCCAGATAAGCATTGTGACTCCCTCGACTTCATACCCCGCTTTTTTTAACAAATATGCTGCAACAGAGGAATCAATTCCTCCTGACATTCCAACCATTACTTTTTTCATGGAAGAGAGAATAACACAAAAAACCACTATCTTTCCATTAGATGCTTATGACTATATAATTGAACGCGAGGTCAATTATGATAAAGAAGATACTATCATTATTATTCTTGTCACTATTTATTATCGGAATATGGGCGGCAAACTATGAAATAGAGAGCTATGACATAGAGATCAAGGCCGATAAAGACGGATGGCTCAACATCACCGAGACGCTGAATGTCAGGTTTCTTGAGAAGTCCCATGGTATATATAGAGATATACAGTACACCTTCGATAACCCTAATGGTAACTCTTTCGACCCGGTGAAGGCCGAAATCGAGAATATCAGCGCCACTTCCCTCTATAAGACAGAGAAAGAAGATGGAGTGCTGCGTCTTACTCTTGGAAACCCAAAAGAGTATGCAAAAGACAACGAAACATACAAGATTCAATATAGATACCGTCTCGATTATAACAGGACCGAGGGATATGACGAACTCTATTACAATATCGTCTCTCCCGCTTGGGACACCTCCATCAAGAATATTACCTGGTCCGTCTCTCTTCCTTCTCCTATAGAGCGAGATCGCATTTGGGTTACGGAAGGAAAAGAAGGCGGAACAAGAAGCGGCGGTTTTGATTTAGGACGAAATAATACATATCTGGAAGGAGAAAAAGAACTACTTCTCCCCTACTCCGCCATTACTCTACGATTAGAGATGGATAAGGGATATTGGAAGGGCTGGGCTACTCAGAAAGACAACTCCACCCCATTTGTTATCTCAGGCTTAGTCATCGCCTTCATTTTCACTCTTTCAGCAATGGTATTTTGGACCCTTTTTGGAAAGGATAAGCCAATTGATACATCTGGAATAAGAAATACTCCTCCAGAGGGCATAAACCCAATGGAAGCAGGCTTTATCATCGACCAAAGCACTTCTGTAGAAAAAGAAGGCTTTGCAATGATCTTCAAATGGGCTGAAGAAGGGAGACTTACTATCAGAGAGATAGAAGCCACGAAAAAGGGAGAGAAGCCTTCTTTCTCTTTTACAAAGCTCAAGGATCTAGACTTCTCAGCCAAGGAGAGTGAAAAAGCACTCTTTGACTCTATATTCTTTAAAGATGAAGTGACTATGGAAGATATGGTAAATCATGGCTTTGCCAATGATTTCATCTCCAAAGTCGTCAAGAATCTTACAAAAGAGAATAAGAGTCACAAAGAGAGAAAGAGCGTTATACTTCAAGGAGTATTCCTTTCTCTTGGATTAATCTGCGCTGTTGCATCAGCTATTCTTTTCTCTCAGAGACATATGGGGGCGTTGTCTTTATTGATGGTTCTATGTTTTGTCATCCCATCATTCTTAACTGCTCTAGTCTTTTCTCTATATAGCGAAAGCGGAAAGATATGGAATAAGACCTCTAAAATCATTGTTTTGGTCCTTACATTTCTAGTTCTTCTTATAGGCCTGTTATTTAATATTTTATTAGTAAATGAAGCCCAGCTTTCCTTCTTTACGCTCACATGTGTAATAATATCATACTTCATGTTCATCGTAGGAATGGCGGTATCTGGATTGATGGATAAAAAGAGTGACGAAGGAAACGAGAAACTAAAGGCGTGCGTTGAGTATAGAAACTATCTATCGTCTTTATTGGAAGGAAAAATAAAACCGACAGAAGAAGACAAAAAAATCTGGGGGACACACATGGCATATGCTCTTGCCCTAGGTCTTAAGACCAAGGGAGAGAATCTTGATTTGGATATGCCTCAGCCTACATGGTTCTATGGACCGGGTTGGAACAACGGATGGTTTACATATTACATCCTTTTCCACTCCTGCTCTTCTTCTTATTCTACCGCCGTCTTTCACTCCACTGGCTCCACAACACCTGGAGGCGGAGGTTTTTCCTCCTCAGGTTTCTCTGGTGGCGGCTTCTCCGGCGGAGGCGGTGGCAGCTGGTAATGATCAAATATCCCGTGGAATCTTTCTGCGGGATTTTTTTATAGAATCACATGGCAGATACTGATGGAGATGGAACACCCGATATCGACGAGCTCGGAGGAGTAGCTCCTACTGAAGTCGTTGACTTGGATGAGCTTATTACACTTTCAAGCCGCGGTGCTATTACAGGCACTAATTACGGAAAGATTTTGTCTTACAAATATGTTTCCAATCCAATAAGAAGCGACATATAAGCATAATACATAAATCCAATACAAGAGACTTGCTTAAAAGCAGCCTCTTTTTTTATATCGGTTTGAATCTCATAGTTTCCTATAGTGAAAAAAACTTCAAAAAGTATGAAAAGTGTCCTCTTTTGCCCCTGTCTGACTCATTTTTTTAATGTTATGGTTTTTTTGGGAGAACAAAAATGACAGATAAACAAGAAAAACCAACTTTACCAAAAATGACCATCGCAGAAATGGATCTCTTTGATGTACCGATGGTAGGAGTGTTCAACAATAAAGAATTCACAGCTTACACACTATCTACTCTTGCCGGAATAGAAGTAGATGACCTTGACGATATGGTTATCACTGTTGAAGACTTCATGGCTAATCCAGAACAAGGCAAGAGAAATATGCGAATGGATGCACGGGTCAACATCAAAAAAGGAGAAGAACGTGCCAACATCGAAATACAGAGAGTAAAAAAAGATGATGAAGCTGCAAGAGCCCTTAATTATGCAGGTGGGCTTGTAACAAGTTTTCCAAAAGGTTTGGAAAAACTACCTAAAACAAAGAACACTGTAATATTCATCTGCGACTTCGATCCATTCATCTCAACGCCCTATGAAGGGCAGACAAGAATGAGGTACACTCTTTCGAGCGATGACGACGAATCAAGATTCCATACTCTTTCAGGAATTCCATATCCATTTGATGGTCTGACTATTATAATTTATAATGGAAAACAGGATTGGAGTAAAAACCCACCAAAAAGTGAAGAGGAAGATAGGATTAGGATTTATCTAGAGGATATGAAAAAGGCTAACCCTAATGACATGATTTCTGAAATCGCGATGAAAGCCTCTAAAGAGTATAAGGAGGATCCAAAAAGCATGAGTAAGACAGAGGATTGGATTAAATATAATTTCGCAGAGTATTTTGACGAGCAAGCGAAAGAGTATAAGAAAAAAATCCAGGAAGTAGAAGAAGAAAAGACAAAAGTAGAAGAGGAAAAAGCAAAAGTAGAAGAGGAAAAAGCAAAAGTAGAAGAGAAAAACGCAAGATTAGAAGATGAAAATGCTAGACTTAAAGAAGAGAACGAGAAAAATCTTTTAAACCAGAGCCTACAATTTGCCAAGAACCTTATCGATAATTCTTCTCTTCCCCTTTCTGAGATAGCGAAGCTTACCGGACTGGAGGAATCTGAACTAAAGAAGATATCATCGTAATGCCTCTTAACTCACTAATGGAAGTATGCTTCATAGAGGGTATAATAAAGATACAAACATAAGTAATGCTCGAATAAATATACCTAGAGGATAAGGAGGATCCAAAAAGCATGAGTAAGACAGAGGATTGGATTAAGTATAATTTCGCTGAGTATTTTGAAGAGCAAGCAAAAGACTATGAGAACAAGATTCAGAGAATAGAAGAAGAAAAGACAA
>CAMEXG010000172.1 GCA_945947045.1 uncultured Spirochaetales bacterium
ATCAGATTCCCCTGGGAGCAATATACCTCGGGGGATTTCTGTAATGATGCCGAAAGCTTGATAAAAGATATTAACAAGAGGGACAGAATCCCACTTATAACAGGTGGTACAGCCTATTATTTTAAACAGCTTCTATATGGTCCTTCCCTGACCCCTGTTTCTAATCCTGAGACAAGAGAAGAGATACAAAGGGAAATAGATGAAATAGGGCTGGAGAATGCATATATTAAACTTCAGGCATTAGACTCCAAGGCTGCAGACAAAATAGACAAAAACGACAGATATAGAATAAGCAGGGCCTTGGAAGTCATAAGGGACACAGGGCGCCCTCTCTCGTCTTTCCCTGTCTCTGATTCCCTCAGAACTGACATAGACTTTGTGATCATCGGTCTCCAGCGTGATAAAAAAGAACTTGAGGACAGGATAAAGCAGCGAGTGGACATCATGTTCCATATGGGAGCTGTGGATGAGATGAAGAAGCTATTATCCATGGGGGCAGAGCCTTCTTGGCCTGGAATGCAGGGCATAGGGTACAGAGAGTGGTTTGACGCCCTCTCCAGCGGAGAGTGTAACATCTCCTCCATCAAAGATATGATAGTACGCTCTTCAATTAAATATGCCAAAAGGCAGATGACGTTCTTCTCCTCATTTAAAGAGACTTCCTGGTTCTCTCCTAAAGACTACAAAGGAATAAACGAGTTAATCAAAAAAATTCAAGAATAGGTAATATAGTCTGATGAAAAGGGTCTGTTAAGATTTTATGTCAGTCCTTTTTGAATGCTTTCAGAGAATCAAGGATTATATGAGGGAGAGAACCGGAACTTATGGGCATCTTCCTCATTGTATCCGAGACCAAAGAATTCTTTCACTCTATAAGCTATCTGTCTGTTTTTAAGTTTTCCCTTGATAGCTGTCTATGAAGAAACCCGCAGAATCTATCTACGGGCTATTCTTTTCCATGTTTTCAAAATCTTAAGTTAATTAACACCGCTCTTAAAGCATTCGTTATTTGAAAAGCCTCATGGTTCCTTTGATATCTTTTTTATCTCCGATTCATCAAGGTCTGTAGCATTTGCTATTTCAGATAAAGTCATGGAGGATGAAGACAGAAGGTTTCTGGCTATCTGGAGTTTTTGTTTTCGAAGAGTGGCTTCACTCTCTTTTTGTTTCTCTTCCAGTTTTTCTTCTAGTTTTTCTTCATACTCTTTTTCCAACTTATCACTAATCTCTTTTTCCAGTTCTATCCTCAGAGCCTTCTCTTTTTCCGCAAGCTCCTCTTTCATCTGTTTACCATACTTGTAGATTATCCAGTCTTTTACATCGTCCACGGCCTTAGGATCCTCCTTGTAGTTGCGGCAAGCCGTCCTAGCGATGTCGGAGGTCATTTTGCTAGGGTCCGTGTTCTTCATGTCCTCCAGGTAGACCTTTATTCTGGCCTCCTCCTCGCTTTTGGGCGGATTCTTCTCCCAATCCTGTGCTCCATTATAGATGATAATGGTCAGGCCAGTAAAACTAATATTAGGATTAGAAGACTTGTTTCTTTTGGTATCAGTGAATGTTGGGGATAAAATAACTTATTTTGAGCCACAGAGCTAGTTATTTCATCTTCATCGTCTTCCTAATGCCTCTGCCATATTGTTACCTAGTACAAACAAAATATCTTCCCCATATGGATTAGTTCCTTCAAGCTTAATATTCCAATAGTTACCATTTATAACCGGCATTTCTGAATAGATAAAATATATGTTAAGTCTATCCAGAGTTGCACTTGCACCAGAACGCCAACAGGTTGCTACTGCGGCAGATTGTTTTCTTTTTAAAAAGACTTCCATAACAGGAACCAGCGTAAACCCCCGGTCAAGCAAAGCGCAAAGTGCCCCGTTTGAACCTGCAAAATAAACAGGCGTGCCAATAATTGCAACTTCTTTTGATATTTCCCCCCAATATTAGCGGTGGCTTAGAATTATGCTATTTCGTGTTCTGAAGCATTTTGACACCGATTGACGTATCTTCGATGGTCACAGGCTACTTATTATTCCTTATATAACGACATGCAGGATAACGAGAGCATCCAAGAAACCTAGATCCTATACAATGTCCACTTTTTGCTGTTCTCTCCACCAGATCTGCACCACACCTTGGACACACTCCCCTCGCCTCTCTTTCTTTACAGATATCTTGAGATGCCTGTACTTTCTGTACATGATTATCTTTATCTGCACGAGATGCAGCCATAGCCAACTTTGCACTGATATGTTGTATATCTCCTTCTGGCAGAATTCCTTTGTATTGAGTATCAATGTCTTTCAGTGTTGATTTTAGACTGCGCTGATATACAACATATACGTCAGACGAATAATAAGTTACATCCTTAAATTCAGACTCATCACTGAAAACGATCACAGAATGAATAGGTACTGTGTGGTTACGGATGATCCTTCGTATGCAACTTATGTGTGTTGCATTCTGCTTTATAGGATTATATAACTTGTTCTTTATCGATTCTCCACGAATATCTGTGGTTAAAACCTGTGTCCAATATTGATTTCTTTCATCACCAAATATCCACCCCTTGTAGTTTTTTACCTCCAGAACATACATACCGCTATCTGCAATTATTATCTGGTCAATCTGTGCGGTCCTACCATCAGGCCAAGGAAGGTAAACATCACACATAGATATAGAATTATATCCAGCAAATGCTTTATCAGCAGCTTTTGATGCCTTATACTCCCCTCGTTCGCCTTTGTACTCTGCAATTACATCTCCAAACAGAGCGTGTTTTAAACCTCTTCTTATATGACCTCTTATCCATTTATCTGGATTGGAAAGAAAGGACCAGAATTTCATTCAATAACCTGCTCTTCTGGAAGACCATATAATTTTTCAATTAGCTCATAAGTGAGATTCTTTGCTATTGTTGCAGCACTATTAAATGAACTACCAGAGAAATGTGCTTCTGCAATTACTTTTCCAGTATCAACATCAGTACAAGTCATATTCATTCGACTTAATGTCCAATGGAAAACATCCCACATGGCATTATAAGAAAAATCAATGTAATACTGCTTTGCAGGAATAAGCTTCGTACCACCGGTCTCAATTTTTACAGTAGCATTTATTGCTTCTTCCAACGAATCAACATAATCAGCCCCACCATCTGATGGCAAATACTGGGAAGCAAAAAAGAAAACAAGATTACTCTTAATAGCAAAATTTATATTTTGAGCAATCGAATTTGTTGCGGCAATTGCATAGGCATCTGACAATTTGGAACTAGCAACTCCGACAACTTCATAATTTCCATTTACTACAGGGCCTCCGCTGTTTCCAGGTTGAACAGAAGCTGAAATCTGTATTGTGTTTGTATCTCCACCTAAGCCTGTCATGGAATTGATGATACCATTCGTAACTCTTATTTCATTTCCAAGAATGTCTGTCAAAGGATATCCCAATACGAAAATAGGTGTAGCAACTGCGTAGTCAGCCGATGAAAGGAGCTTAAAATACGGCTCTTCCATAGGATCTCCTTTCAATATCGCAATGTCGTTCTGCTCACTCACAAAAACAGGAGTAGCTGAGTGCATTATACCATTCTTGTAGTATGTGATTTCGCTCTCACCATTTAGAACATGGTCATTTGTAACAATGATATCTTGAGCCACATAAAACCCACTCCCCGTCACTTCTGGTGTTTTCGATGGAGGTATAGACATTGCATTATAAACACTTTCAATATTTAAACCGAAATCAATGAAACTTTCTTTTATAGATTCATATACACCTATGTCATCATTATATCTGGCAACGTAAAACAATTCTTCATGATTCATCTCGGCCGATGTATATACTTGAACACCAGTTGAAACACATCCTGTAAGCAAAATAGCAACACCTATAAGCAGAGAACAAGCTTTTCTCATAATGCAAAACCTACTCATTCAATCTTCACTTAATTATCTTAGCACGGAATATATAGTCTGGAATCATACAAATGCATCGACAGCAAAAACTGTTACGACTTCATATAAGATCTTCTTAATAATCATAATATGCAATGTGGTTTGATTATTTTGAGTCAGAAAGAAAGACATCAAGTCTTCTC
>CAMEXG010000173.1 GCA_945947045.1 uncultured Spirochaetales bacterium
ATTTTATTCTCCTAGAGAGTCTTATGTCTCCAAGAGAGAAATATAACAATAAAAAAAGAAAAAGTATAACTGTATAAAGTAGCATTCTTGAATTTACACAGAATATATGGACTGTATATAAGATTCTTGAAATCAAAGTTTCAGAAATTTTTTATTTTTTCTAAAATAGACTTATGAATGCTACTTTGTTTTATTCTCTTGCAATGATGATAGTGGGCATTTTGTTGATATATCTTGCCGTCAGGCACAAAATGGAACCCACCCTTCTTCTCCCTATGGGGTTTGGCGCCATACTGGCTAATATTCCAGGAACTATGGTAATAGGAGAGACTGGAATTCTTACTTGGCTCTATGAATTCGGAATTGAAAGATATGAAGTATTTCCCCTCCTATTATTTATAGGAATAGGAGCAATGATAGATTTCGGGCCACTATTGGAAAAGCCTTGGCTAATATTTGTAGGTGCTGCAGGACAGGGTGGAGTATTCCTAACTCTAATCGTAGCTTCTTTATTCTTTCCCCTTAACGATGCAGCATCCATCGCAATAATTGGTGCAGCCGACGGCCCCACTGCAATCCTTGTTTCAGAGAGACTACACTCTACATATATGGCATCCATTTTGATAGCTGCATACTCTTATATGGCTCTTGTCCCTATTATCCAGCCCATTGTACTGAAGGGAGTGACCACAAATAAAGAGAGAAGAATAAAGATGACATACACATCACGCTCTATATCTCAAAGCACAAAGATTATATTCCCAATAGCTGTAACTGTTATTTCGTCACTTGTTGCTCCAGACTCGGCGTCACTCGTGGGTATGCTGATGTTCGGTAACCTCCTTAGGGAGTGTAAAGTCTTGGATTCACTATCTTCTGCGGCACAGAATATACTTACACCTCTTATCTCCCTGCTCCTGGGACTATCTATGGCGCCTTTAATGAGGGGAGAGCTCATTCTAAGAAAAGAGACACTAATGATTATGGCCTTCGGTCTTATGGCCTTTGTTTTGGGAACAGTATCAGGAGTAGTGTTTATAAAAATAGCTAATCTCTTCCTTCCTAAAGATAAGAAAGTTAATCCCCTTATTGGAGGCGCAGGGTTATCTGCATTTCCAATGAGTTCCAGAGTCGTTGAAAAAGTGGGAATCGAGAGTGATAAACAAAACCACCTTCTTCCATTTGCACTGGGAGCAAATGTTGCAGGGCAGATAGGATCTGTCATGGCAGGTGGAATTCTTCTTTCACTATTAAAATGAGGATAATATGAATACAGTAACAGAAGCGGTAAAAGTTTGTTTCAGCGCCCTAGGATATTTATTCTTGACTATGCTTGCTATTTTCAGTGTGCTGGTTATAGTGAAAAAGATAGGAAGAAAGTGAAAGAGGAGGCATCGCCTCCCCTATCGTCACTTGTTTCTTACTTCAGCTCCATATCTAAAGACAATGGATAGGAACATAGTAAAGAGGACTGTTGCTGCATCGAACGATAACTTCACTTCATGGGAGAAGTTCATATTTGAATTTGTAGCTTCAAATACAGCTACGATTACTGTGGATATAATGAATGCAACAAAGCCCATTATTAGTTCGTATATGGCTGTAGAAAACAGAAACTTGCCGCTCTCTTCACTAAACGGGGTGCCGTCAGCTTCCTCCATAGTATAGTACCTGTTCCATTTGTTGGCGATGAGGGCGCCGAACAGTGTCTGACAAATTCCAACAAGGACGGCACAATACGCAACTGTTATTGAAGTATCTTTTTTTGTAATCATGCCTACAGCCACCGCTTCGTCCATTAATCCCAGTCCATTTGCCAGGAACAACATCAATAGACCGAACAAACACAATGATCCACCTACTATACATGCAACAAAAGCGACTTTTGTGAGGATTTTCATCACTTTCATAATAGTCTGTATTGTTTTTAAG
Organism: uncultured Spirochaetales bacterium; assembly: GCA_945947045.1. GTDB lineage: Bacteria > Spirochaetota > Spirochaetia > Sphaerochaetales > Sphaerochaetaceae > Ornithospirochaeta. Next base: position 1,933 of record CAMEXG010000173.1, read on the forward strand.
TTATCCATACTACCCTTCTTCATTTTGAATATATGTTCAAAATACATAAGTGACCAACAGCTGTCAATAATATAAACAAGATCTTATGAAAAACTTTTCTGATTTTCAAAACGCCTATTCTTTTTTGCTGAATAATTCTTATTTTCCTTATATATTCTAATTGGAGATAATCAGAACACATGTACAATACAGCCCTTATTATCCAATATATGAGTGTTGTTATACTTCTAATACTATCTATCTATATATTCTATAAGTGGAAAACAAGGACTCCCTTTCAGATTAGCAATTACAAAACTTAAAGACAATCGAAAACAGCGGCAAGGCTCTTTTAGATATCGTCAACGATATTCTGGACATGTCGAAGCTGGAAAAGGGCAGGATGGAGATAATAGAGTCTGAGTATGATATAAGAAAGACCATCAGTGATATCTTATTCTTAATAGAGAACAAAGTGGGGGGAAAAGATATTTCCATCTTCTCAGAAATAGACGACTCTATACATTCTCTTCTCATAGGCGACGCGTTAAGAATCAGGCAGATTCTCATCAATCTAATGAACAACGCTGTAAAGTTTACGGATAAAGGCTCTATCACACTCTCTGTCTCCTTGAACCAGGAGACAGAAGAAAGCTTTAACCTTACTTTCTCAGTATCCGACAAAGGCGCCAAACCTATTTAGATTCAGCGCCTTTGCCTTGGCAACTTGATTACCATAATTTGATATTTTTTGTCAATATTTGTTTTGTAATTTTATGTTTCACCTTATTTTAATGGTATAAAAAATTTGGTTTTCACAAAAACATAATTCCTTATAAAAAAAGTGAATAACCTCAAATTTGAAGCGTTAAATCTTTTTTTCTCAAAAAATTCTCAATATTTGGTTTTCTATGCTTTTATCTACATTTCAAACACCATTATACAATTTTTCACTTTCTTTCCCGAAATACGCTATATTCATACTATGGAAGACGAAAGAGAATTGAATCTTAGAGAGTATTTCGCCACCCTGTTGATGAAGGCAAAACTAGGGGTGGATATAAAAGATGAGGTATTGCCATTAATCGAAAATGTCATATCTAGAGACATTATTGAAACCAATGATACTCATAAAACAATAAAGGAATACTCAAATTTTCTCTCTTCTATAAATGACGAAAAAAAACTCTATTCTCTTCTATACTCCTTTCTGACAGAGACTAAAGCGAAGAGAAAGTGGAGACTTCCCCTCATTCTCCGACATATAGTAGAAATACAGGACAAAAACGAAGATGATCATGTCTTTGAAGGCGAAATAGATAAAGCTGTCTTATTTATCCTTTCTCCCCAGGATGATAAATACCATGATAGAGAAATCCAGAATCAATTCCTGGTGCCTATCGCCATAAAGATCTTCGATGATTATATCGGCTTCGCTTCCTACCCCTTCTCTGTTTTCTTTGACTTCGATTATAAGGAGAAAAATAAGAAAGCCATTATCTCAAAACTAGAGAAAGCCTTTAAATTCACTTCAGACAATTATACTCTTGACGACTACACTTGGCTGATAAAAATAAGAGACAAAAAAGGCAATGACTTCAACTATGTGGGAAAGAGTTCCTTCTTTCCTTTCTATTCTTCTTTCTCTATTCCTTACATTCCAAAGGAACTTGGAATAAAGGAAACGGATCAAAAAGACGAGATAATAAAACTTTCAATGGAGTATTCCCGCCTGTCACTAGATGGAGAAGAGGAGATTCTTGAGAAGTTTGAGATGACAAGAAAAGAAGGATCAGTAAAACTAGAGCACCACGACAAAAACAAGAACTTTATCCTTGATTACAAGGATAAGAGAAATGTAGATAAAGTCTTTTCTCAAATAGATGTATACTCATTCTACCCTGAATGGATAGATAAAGAGGAATACCCGGAAGAAGATAAAACCCAGCCATACTGTAATACATATTACACATACAGGTATGAAACAGAAATGGGGAGAAAGAACGGAGGGGAAGGATTCTTTACTCAATATGACCTTCCAAAGAAATGGAGCGAATACTGTTCCATTATTAAAGATAAGTTAAAATACTCGGAGGAAATGGAAGCACTTAATCCTGATCTGGCATCTATAGGCAGAACAAATGAAGATACCGTCTTTGCATGTAAAGTAGTTTTTTCAGAT
>CAMEXG010000174.1 GCA_945947045.1 uncultured Spirochaetales bacterium
GAATAGTTCTTGAGAATACGACTCAGGAAGCTCCCTGCCTTTAGGCGGGAGAGTCGTCACGTGTTCAGATTATGCATATCGGAGCATTTGATGACGAGTCTCTCACAGTAGAGATCATGGATCAATATCTAGGTGACAATGGATATGAGAATGATTTTTCAAATACTCGTCTACATCACGAGATATATCTATCTGATGCGAGAAGGGTTGATCCTAGAAAATGGAAGACTGTTGTCAGGCACCCTATCAGGAAGAAAACTGAATGATTTGTTTTGTCCTTTAAAACGATTCTGATAGATACACATCTGTTGCTGAATAAAAGGCATGTTTTATAGTAATGAGACAAGATTGGAAGATGATTGGGAAAGACAACTATTTAGATGAGGCAAAACATTTTCTTTTCTTTTCCTTTGGATTACCATAAACACATGAAGGATGTGAGAATAAAGGTCATCAAGAAATCTTTTTATAAAGAGTTATCTGCCTTGTATGAAAAGGAGATGGGAGATTGCTTGGTAGAGGAAGGGGATGAGTGGATCAGCAAAGATGCTTTGATGCCTGAAGGGTTTTGTCAGAGTGCATGGAGTAATCTATATCCCTATGTATTCTCTCTTTCTTCTGGTGGAGGAAGTTTCTTTGGTGAATGGATGAAGAATCCTCATTCCGCAGTAATCAGCTGCAATGATGGTATAAGGCCTGTAAGCTTTCTTCTTGAAACAATAGAGTAGGGAGAATCATGAAAAAAAAGAGCTTGATACAGTTTGTGGCAGTGACTCTGATCGCTGTAGTGTTCACGTTACTTGTGAAGATAATTGATGTAGGTTTTGTTTCTTCTACAAAAAGCGCAGTAGGTTTTTCTTCTGTAAATATTCCTTTTAGCCAAAAGTTTGGATTTAATCCTTTTTTCTATAAAATCTCGGAGATATTGGGATACTGTGCATTTCTCGTCATTGCTCTCTTTGCTTTTATTGGTTTCTGTCAGCTGATAAAAAGAAAGAGCCTATTGAAAGTTGACAAAGACTTATATGCCCTTTTGATCACTTATGTCTTTACTTTTGCTCTTTATATCTTCTTTGACAAAGTCTTGGTGATAAACCTTAGACCTATCATTATGGCGGGGGAGAGTTTTGCGGAGCCTAGCTTCCCTTCTTCCCACACTCTCCTTGCTGTCTCAGTATTGGGAACTGCAATCTCGGAGTGTGGAAAGATTAGAAAAAAGATCTATAGAGTAACTCTTGTTATGGTGCTCGCTCTACTTATGGCGTCTACTGTGCTCTCAAGGTTATTCTCCGGTGTCCACTGGGTTACAGATATTGTTGCAGGAGTACTATGGGGTGAAGTGATGATGACACTTTATCAGCTGGTATCATCTCTCTTTTATAAAGACTAGATGACTATCTTCACTTTAGCGTCTTTAGTATCCACATCAACAATAGTCAAATGACCGTTTTCTTTGATGTAGGTCTTGAGGACTCTATATATCTCTTTCCCTGGAATATCGACAGGAAAATAAGTGTTTTGTGTTTTAGATGCGATCTGATTCCAGACAAAGTTCATTTTTAAGATAGAGAGGGGGAGATGAATTGAGAAAGCAATGTCTCTCTCCCCATCATCTCCCTTGGCTTTGACCATTATCTTCATTCGATGATAATTGAGACTTTGTCTCCCTCCGCAGTGTCGACTTTGACTATTTCTCCTATTACTCCCTGCTCTACAAGATCCAGTATCTGCTTCCAATCAAATTGAGTTAAGTCTACTTTCCCTGATACTTGCGGCATACTCATGCCTGAGTCAATGGCAATCTTTATCAAGGCCATTGGTAGCTGTATGTTAACTCTATCTCCCTCCACAGTGTTCACTTTTACACGGAACATCATCTTCATTAGATCCTTCTTTTTATTTGGATCATCAATGATCATAACTTCATGTTTTTCTTTTCCCAGTAGCTCATCTGTAGTTACACCAAGAAGTTCAGAAAGAGGCAATAGTAGCGCTATGTCAGGCATGTTGATGTCATTTTCCCATTTCGATACAGCCTGGCTGGATACATTGACTGCCTCTGCTATTCTATCCTGGGTCAAGCCTCTTTCTTTTCTTAATCTTTGAAATCTTTCTCCGAATGTTTCTGCCATCGTTTTCGTCTCCGTTGATGTTAATCTACATCTTCTTTTCCCTAATTGTAATGTACCATCAGTTGGCTTAGGTAGAGTATAGGTTGGTTAACCACCCGACTGTAAGTTGATTTTTTTTCATTAGTTAAATTGGTGGCTCTAGTGTAGAATAATCGGGATGAGAATAGAAAAACATTTTTTAAGAGAAGAAGGTGTCAATGGTTTTGTTCCTTCAGTTACTCTCTATCTCTTGGATCGAGTGGAGAGTCCACTATTAAGACCCATGGTTATTATTTGTCCTGGTGGCGGATATGTGATGAAGGCTGAGAACTGGGAGGGGGAGAGAATAGCGGTCGAGTATAATAGGGCCGGGTTCAACGCCGCAGTCCTCGATTATTCTGTCTATCCTATCCACCATCCCCAGCCTCTCTATGATGCTATGGCAGCAATTGCTTTTATAAGGAATAACGCTCTTTCATGGCAGAGCGACCCTGAAAAAATAGTTGTCTTGGGCTTCTCTGCAGGCGGCCATCTTGCTGCTTCATTATCTACTCTATGGCACAAATATGGCAAAGGAGACAGAGTCTATAGACCCGACGCAACAATTCTCTGTTATCCTGTAATAACAACAGGAGAGTATGCGCATAAAGACTCCATACGTAATCTGACGGGGGAAGATGACGTGACAAGTGAATCGTGGAGAGAGTTGTCACTTGAAAACCAGGTTGATGAAAATACTCCACCCACATTTTTGTGGCATACCTATGAAGATACAATAGTTCCTGTTGAAAACTCCCTTCTTTATGCTTCTGCATTGAGAAGGAATAAAATTCCTTTTGAGTTACATATTTATCCCAAAGGTGATCACGGATTGTCGTTATGTACTGAAGAGGAATTGAGGACAAGGAGTATTTTCTCCCGTTCATATAACTGGATGGAGCTCAGTATAGACTGGATTTCTCAACTCTTTGGACTATAAATGGCAGTTGGTTCAGAAACTAGGTAGACAGTTTTTGTTCTTACTTGGATACTATGGAAAAGGAGAAATTAAAATGAATTTAATAGTTGTTAAGGACTATGAGGCGATGAGCCGGAAGGGGGCCGACATCATTTCTGCCCTCCTTACACTAAAAAGTAATGCTGTATTGGGATTAGCCACCGGTAGTACTCCTGTCGGAATGTATAAAGAACTGGCTAAAAGAAACAAAAATGGCGAAATAAGCTTTAAAGATGTTACATCTGTTAATCTTGATGAATATTATCCTATCTCTCCGGAGAATAATCAGTCATACCGTTATTTTATGAATGAGAATCTCTTTGACAACGTCGATATCGACAAAGAGAGGACTCATGTTCTTAATGGTCTTGCTTCTGATCCAGAGAAGGAGTGTGAAGATTATGAGAAAATGATCGAGTCTCTCGGAGGCATCGATCTTCAAGTCTTAGGAATAGGTAGGAATGGTCATATTGGATTCAATGAACCGGGAGATTTTTTGTATCCATGTACTCATAAGACTTCTCTTACAGAGAGTACAATAGAAGCAAACAGCAGGTTCTTCGATACAAAAGACGATGTGCCTCGTTTCTCACTTACAATGGGAATTGGAACAATTCTTAAGGCAAAGAAAATCATAGTTCTTGCTTCAGGAAAAGATAAGAAAGACGCTGTACAGAAGATGCTTTCAAATACCATAGACACAAAGTGTCCTGCAACTCTGTTGTCGATCCATAGTGATGTAACAGTCATCGTTACAGAAGACTGCATTTAAAAATTAACACATATTATAGGTAATGACGGTTCTTAGAGCCGTCATTTTTTGTAAATTGTGTGTCGTTTTTGTTGTACATATTAAGAGTTTTGTGTTGTAAAAATGTTTTCCTTTTTTTGTTTCTTGCATTTTTGTTCATTTGAAATTTAAAAGAAATGCAAAAGGAAAACTTATGGACAAAAGAATTTTATTATGTGTT
>CAMEXG010000175.1 GCA_945947045.1 uncultured Spirochaetales bacterium
TACCGATACGGCAGTTAGATCCGATTCTAGCATTCTGGTCGATGATAGCTCTCTTAATGATTGTAGCTCTACCAATACCGATGTTAGGAATTCCGTTCTTTGCATTTGTTGCCTTTTCTTCTTCGCTTTCGTATCTTGAAGCACCCATGCAGTATACTCCGTCAAGAGATGCACCGGCTTCGATGAATGTTCTGACACCGACGATCGAGTTGACGATAGTAGCGTTGGTTATGATGGAACCCTCGGAAGCAAGAGCATTTGAAAGTGAGCAGAAGTTAGCCTTTGTTGCAGGAAGGTGTCTTCTGTGAGTATAGATCGGCATTTCCTCATCATAGAAATTGAAGCTTGGCTTATCGGAAGCAAGGTTGAGGTTTGCTTCATAGAAGGCCTTTACTGTTCCGATATCTTCCCAATATCCGTCGAAAAGATAAGATGATACAGGCTTGGACTTAATAATATCAGGGATGATTTCCTTTCCGAAGTCTGTCTTGTCGTTATTGAGAGCCTGCTCCATCTCCTGTGCGTTGAAGATGTAGATACCCATTGATGCGATATACTCGTTCTTCTCGTTTCTCTTTACTCCAAGCTGATCTTTAAGAGTGGATTCCGGAACGATGTAGTCTGTGATATCTGCATCTGGACTTGGCTTTTCAAAGAACTTTGTGATCATACCATTTTCATCACAACCCATGATGCCCAATCCTGTAGCTTCCGGTCTGCTGATCGGCTTACCTGCGATTGTGAGTACAGCCTTGCTTTCAATGTGGCGCTGGAGCATCTTGTTGAAGTCCATTCTGTAGAGCTGGTCTCCAGAGAGGATGACATAGTAGTCTGCGTTCTGATCTCTGAAGTGCTTCAGGTTCTTTCTTACGGCGTCGGCTGTTCCCTGATACCATGTTTCAGAAGTATATGTCTGTTCTGCAGCAAGAATTTCTACAAATCCGCCTGAGAATGCATCGAAGTTGTATGTCGATGCGATGTGGTTGTGGAGTGATGCACTATTAAACTGTGTCAAAACATAAATCTGTCTGATGTTACTGTTGATACAGTTTGAAATCGGGATGTCCACAAGGCGGTATTTTCCTGCAAATGGAACTGCAGGTTTCGACCTATCCATAGTCAATGGATAGAGGCGTGTTCCCCTTCCGCCTCCGAGTACAATGGCGACAACCTTTTTGTTGTTGAGTGTCATATGAATTCTCCTTTATTTATATTCTAATCATCTTTTATTCAATTAAAAGTTATAGTTTTATCTTTTTTAGATTTGTTTACTAATGGAAACTCCTTTTTGTTTAGTTTACCACCAAATTATTTATTCCCGCCACATAAATTGTTTTTTTTCACAATTTGTTAACCGAATCACAGCATAAGAGAGAACGATATTCAGTTTTCTTTTATGTAAAAGAAAGAAACGGAATTAACATGTCCCCTTTTCGGGGGGACATATTAAAGTAGTGATGAATAAACATCAACATACTTTTCAGCACTCTGATGCCATGTGGAGTCAACGCTCATGGCCCTCTTTCTAGCTTTCTCCAGGTTTTCTTTATCAGCATAGAAAACCTTGGCTCTCTCGACAGCCTCCACAATTGTATCTGGAGAGAGAGGAGAGAATACAAAACCGGTGCCATTATCTTCTGTAAGATCAATTACAGTGTCTTTAAGTCCGCCGGTCATATTTACGATCGGAAGAGTACCATACTTCATGGAGTATAGCTGGTTTAGTCCACAAGGCTCAAAGCGTGATGGCATCAAGAAGAAGTCAGCTCCAGCTTCCGTTTTATGGGAAAGAGGCGTAGAGAAAGTTATCTTTACGGAAAGATTCTTATACTTCGACATCAAAAGACTAAGCTTTGTTACATACTTGGAGTCTCCTGTGCCTATCAAGGCTACAGCACAATCATCATTTTGAAGGATTCTCTCAAGAGCACAGGGCTCACCTTCCAACAATAATTCGTCAAAGCCTTTCTGGTCTGCAAGCCTAGATATCATTGCAAAGAGAGGCTTGTCTTCATATCCATGGATCTTAAACTCTTTCAGAACCTCTTCCTTACACTTTTTCTTTCCCTCCATATTGTCTACAGAGTAGGTGGAAATAATATCTTTATCCGTTTCAGGGTTCCATTCCTTGTAGTCGATACCGTTTATAATGCCTCTGGAGACATCTTTTCTATCTTTAAGAATATCCTCCAAACCACAGCCCATACCACTCTGTCTTATCTCCTCCATGTATGTGGGAGACACAGTTGTAATGAAATCGGAGTCAAGTAAGCCTGCCGCCATCATGTTTATATTCTCATGGGCCTTTGGACCGCGGAGTGCACTCTTGGGAATGCGGGAAGATGAAATAATTGCATCGAATGGAGGGAACACCCCCTGGTATGCAAGGTTATGGATTGTAAACACAGTCTTTGCCTCTACCTTAAAATACTTTAGATAGTAAGGTACAAGACCGGTAGTCCAATCGTGGCAGTGAACTATGTCAACTTTCCAGTCTGTCGCTGCCAAATAGAGGGCCACGGCTTTTGCAAAGCAGAGGAATCTAGGACAGTTGTCGCTATAGGGCTGGAAAGAAGTGTCGCCATAAATTCCGAGTCTTTTCGAAAAATATGGATGGGAAAGACCTACATAAACGACTCCGTTCTCTTCTTTTTCATATATCTCCGCCTTCTCGTTTCCCCCAAGCATCGGGAGAAGGAAAGAAAGAGATTTGTTCCATCCTTCTTTTTCTATAAACGAATACATGGGCATGAATACTCTGACTTCATGACCCATTGCTGAAAGAGTTGCAGAAAGTGCTCCGACCACATCCGCCAATCCTCCTGATTTGGAGAACGGCACTGTTTCGCTGGTTGCCATTAATATCTTCATGGCTTAATTATCCATCCTTAAAAGGGTGGGGGCAAGTTTAAATTTTCTAATAGCTGTATTGTTATTCTTGTGTTAATTGAAAAGATAAATGCAACCCTTAGAGAGAGAAGGGATTGCATTTACTTCTTCAAGCTCCTTTAAGTGGATGGGCTGCATTTATTCCTACAAAGTTTCCATTTTGCGTGCAATAATCCATATACGGTTCCTGCGGCATTTGGCAAAGGAGGACAAAAATATGCCAGGCAAGAACAAACATCTGACTTATGATGAGCGAGTATTCATACAGCAGAACCTTAACAAGCTTTCATTCAAGGAGATTGGGAAAAAGCTCGACAAGGACTGCACTTCAATCTCAAGGGAGATCAGAAGGCATACAATCACCGTATATACAGGTGGATTGGGCAAGGAGTACAACAGCTGTGCAAAAAGGGACCGCTGCCCATCTTCCGGCATGTGCGGATCAAAGACATGCAGAAGAAGCAGCTGCTGCGGATGCAACGTTTTCTGCGGATCCAACTGTCCGAACTACGAACAGGAGGTCTGCCCTTTGCTGGAGAAGCCCCCATATGTATGCAACGGCTGCAGCAAAAGACCCAGATGCAAGCTTCCCAAGACGGACTATAGGGCCAAGGAGGCGGACAATGAATATAGGGTCCAGCTGAAGGAGCTGAGAAGCGGAGTGACCATCTCCGAAGAGGAGGCAAGGGGTCTTGGCGAAATCCTCCAGGAAGGAACGAAGAAGGGACAGAGCGTACACCACATCGTGTTCGCAAACGGAGGTGAAGCTGCAATAGGCTACTCGGAGAAGACCATCTACAACTACATAGATGCCGGAGTACTTCCCGGAGTGATAAACCTCGACCTCCCCAGGAAGGTGGGCTACAGCAGGAGAAAGAAGAGCGGCGACCAATACATCAAGGTTGACAAGGCTTGCAGAATAGGGAGAACCTACGAGGACTTCCTGGAGTTCATAAATACTGGGGAGAACAGATACCTTCCTATAACCCAGATGGATTCAGTTGAGGGAAAGAAGGGTGTGGGAGAAAAGGGGTCTGCCTTACAATAATCTTCAGCACATGCTCCATGATGTTCGGCTTCCTTAGAGACGCCAACACCATCGAGTCCATCACCTCTGTCTTCGATTCGTTGAAGATAAAACTCGGAGAGGATGTGTTCGCAAAGCTCTTCCCGATAATACT
>CAMEXG010000176.1 GCA_945947045.1 uncultured Spirochaetales bacterium
TTTAACTCCACTAAGGGAAATACCCTCTACAAAGTTCTTTTGGAATATGACGTATATGATCAAAACAGGAATGATCGCCAGTGTTGCTGCGGCCATCTTCAAGTTATATGAGTCATAATATTGGCTCGAAAGCTTGGCTATTGCCAAAGGTATTGTCCTCAGTCTCTCGCTGTTGACACATAACAAAGGCCACTGGAAAGCGTTCCAGCTATCTATCATCTTCTGTATTGTTATGACCGATATCAACGGTTTTACAGAAGGAAGAATGATGGAAGCAAATATTCTCTTTTCACTTGCTCCTTCAAGTCTTGCACTTTCTATATAAGCAGTAGGAATACTTGTCATAAAGTTTCTGGCAAGAAATATATTAAAGGCATTTGCCATGCCAGGAATCATCAATCCTGCCATAGTATCTATCAAGTGCAGATTATTTGCCAAAATATAAAGCGGAATAATTGTGGCGACCCATGGAATCATCGTAGACGAAAGAATCAATATAAAGAAAAATGATTTTCCCTTGAAGTTGTAATGGGCGAAACCATAACCTGAAAGTAGAACAATAACCAAGTTTGTAAGCACTTGGAATGTGGTGACAATAATTGAGTTTTTATAATATGAAAGGAAGTTCCACTTACCTATTAATTCCTTAAAATTATCTAGCATAAACGATTCTGGTAAGAGTTTCGGTACAAGATAATAGAATTCTTCTGATTTTTTAAAGGATGAAAGTATCATCCAAATAAAAGGAAACGCAATTATTACAGATAAAAGGCAAAGTACAATAAAGAGTACAATGTGCCCGGTTTTCTTTTTTGTCGTATTAGCCATCATGACCTCCTTATGTCAAATCCAATTTACTTGCCCTTTGTTGAATAATCGTTACTACCATGATTATTAAGAACAAGACAAAACTCATTGCAGACGCATAACCCATCTTGAAGCTTTCAAAGCCCTTTTCGTAGATATAATTGACCACAGTTCTTGTACTATTTAATGGTCCCTCCAACATATATGTTTCCTGGAAAATCATAAATACTCCGATAATGTTGGTGAGAAGAAGATAGGTATGAGAAGGTTTAAGTAGAGGGAAAGTAATATGCCAGAAGCTTTGCCATGAAGACGCACCATCTACATATGAAGCCTCTTTTATCTCACCTCCTACATCCTGCAGACCTGCTAGATATATAAGCATACATGCACCAAAGCCTTTCCATACTTTAAAAAATATAACAGACCCTACTGCGCTTTTTGCATCATATATCCACCCGCTTACAGGCAAATGGAAGAATTTCAATATGGCATTGAACAGACCATAAGTAGGCTGAAAGAACCACTCGAAGAGAATGGCCGCCGCTACAGTCGATGTAATGACTGGAGCATAAAACAATACCCTGAAGAACTTGGTGCCAGGTGTCTTCGTGTTCAAAAGAAGTGCGGCACCAAGTCCTGCTGCCATCACAAGAGGAACATAGATGAAAAACTTAGCCATCACAAGCATAGAAGACCAGAAATCTTTGTCATGAATCAAAGTTTTATAATTAGCTAGTCCTACAAATTTCTTTCGGGGAGAAAGTGCAGACCAATTAGTAAAACTTATTGGCAAAGCCATAATCATTGGGATTATAGTCACACAAATTATATAAATCACGGCAGGTGCAATGAAAAAGTACGGTGCCACCTTCATCCAGTTTATGCCCTTTCTTAGGCTCTTGTTTTCCATGTATGCGATTAACCTCTTGTTTAATTAATAATTAAAGATCTGAATGCAGTTCTTCATTAAGCTGATTCTGTATGTCTCTCAAAACATCCTCAACCTTTTCATCTGTATTCATTATTCTGCTCATTCCGTTTGACCAAATCTTGTTCATGGCACCTGTCTGAAGTGTTCCGACTACGCTATTCTCAATAGAAGAGATGGCAATTGCAATTTTAGGATTTGTCTTAAGACTATCATCATTCAAAAGACTCTTTGTTACGGGAAGCTGACCAGTTTCTGAAGTCCACATCTTTTCAACTTCTTCGCTTGCGAGGAAATCGATAAATGTAGTTGCAGCCTTTGAAGGAGCCTTTGAACTCATTACATATGCCCAGCTTGTTACACAAGAAAGATGATTTTCTCCGTCAACAGCAGGAATAAGTGCTACACCATAATCAAGGTTTTCAGCTGTTGCAACAAGGTTACCGATCATCGCAGGATGTCCAAGCATAATGGAGACAAGTCCCTGTCTGAAGCCAGCCCAGTTCTTTGTAAACTTCTCAGAGTAGTTTCCTGCTTTTGCAAATTCAAAATACTCCTTGACAGCTGCGATTGTTACAGGGTCATCTGCAAAGATAAAGTTGCCATTTTCGTCATTCATCTTTCCTCCGTGCTGAATTACGAATGGCATAACTTCACACCAATAACCTTTTCCACCCCATCCTGCCTGAATAAGATTGCCTTCAGCATCTTTTTTTGTAAGCTTATATGCCCAATCAAAGAACTCATCCCAAGTCTGAGGTCCATTCTCTGCATCAAGGCCAGCTTCTCTAGCATGATCCTTATTCCACATGAGAATAATTGTCTGTGTGTCTGTAGGCATACCATAGTATTCGCCATCATACTTTAGACCATCTACAGCAGAAGAGACCTTGTTCTTTGCAATATCTTCAGGAGACATTACAGATGTATCTAAGGGCTGAATTGCACATGCTTCTGCAAGCTTTGCAACCATTCCCTGCTGAATCTGGAATACATCTGGAGCTGTATCTGTGGCTAGAGCAGGAATCAACTTCTGATTATAGTCAGCCTCAGGAATAAATTCCGCCTCTACCTTGTACTGAGGGTATTTCTCTTCGAACATTGCAATGATCCTCTCCATCATTGCATCTCTAGCTGCAGAAGAGTGCTGCCAATAGCGGATTGTAGTTGTCTCAGGCTCAGCAGGAGCTTCACTGGTTCCACTTGCGAAAAGTGATACTACCATGAGTGCCACCAACAATACGGATAATAGTTTTTTCATTAGTTATCCTCCTTCTTAATGATTAGTTAGTGAAAAAACATTCTTTACATAATTCACCGGCCATAGACCTTAAAGAAAAGGACATGTCCAAATGTGAAACAGAGACCTTCGCTCTATCGGTAGAATTATTCAAAGATAGATTATCTACCTTTTCCTGAATCATCTCCGATAATCCTATATACTTAGAAATCGCTCCCCCTATGACTACGACAGAAGGGGCAAATAAATTGATGACGTTAATAACTAAAATAGAAAGAATCTTTTCCTGTTCTTCCATTACACTTTTTGCCACATCTTCTCCATTATTGGCGCTTTCAATAACACTTGAGTAAGTAAGGATTTGTGGATCTACAGCCCCATTTTTTCTATCTGCATATCTTCTGGCGGCAGGTCTACCTCCAAGTATGGTAGCTGCACAACCACGTCGACCACACCTACACATTTCACCGTCTATTGAAATAACAGTATGACCAAGTTCCATACTACATTTATCAGAAGTAAGAAGCCTTCCGTTCTGAATCATAGAAAAACCGATACCATCATCTACAAAGACATATGCCATATTTTCTGCTTTTTCTGTCCCATACCTATACTCTGCCAGAATTTGAGAATCTGAATCCTTAAATAGTTTTATTGGCAGTTCCTTACCAAATGTTTTCCTAACAAGATGATCAAAGGAAAAGGATTTTAGACAAAGAGGCACAGAAAGAGATACCGTTGTATTGCCATTATCCATAATGCCAGGCAAAGTAATCGCTACAGCTTTTACAAGAGCAAACTTTTCAGCTTCTTCTTTCTTTATTTTTTGTGTAACAATTTCAAAACTAAAAGAAAGAGAACTTTCATCATCAATTTTCTCTATATATGTAGCAGAAGCTAGGATATCTCCATGAATATTAATTATTGATA
>CAMEXG010000177.1 GCA_945947045.1 uncultured Spirochaetales bacterium
TAGAGAGAATCTTGAAAAGAACAAAGACATCATCCTTGAAGAGCTTAACGTAAAGAATGTGAAGGTAAGAGCCGATGAAAGTGACCTTGTCTCTTATTCTGCTAAGGCAAACTTCAAGGTATTGGGTGCCAAGCTTGGTAAGAGCATGAAGGAAGTGGCTTCTATTATCCAGAATTTCACCGATGGCGAGATTGCATCTATCCTCGATGGAAACAATAAGACTCTTTCCTACTCAAATGGCGAAATAACAATCACAGAAGGTGACCTTGTTGTCCAGAGAAAAGAGAAGGAGCACGTAAAAGTCCTTAACGAGGGTGAAATTACAGTTGGCTTCGACACTGAAGTGACAAGAGAACTCTACTTGGAAGGAATCGCAAGGGACCTTGTAAGATTGATTCAGACAGAAAGAAAAGAGAGTGGCTTCGATGTATCTGACCACATTTCTCTTGTTCTTTGGGGTGACGAAGACTTTAAGGAAGCTGTAAACGCATTCTCTGCTTTTATCTCAAAGGAAACTCTTTGTTCTTCTCTTGAAGTAAAAGAAAACAATGGAAAAGAAGCTGAAATCGCTGAAAAACCAGTGTTTGTCAAGGTGGAAAAGATTTGAAGAAGATAGCCTTTGTACTATTGGTAATTATCGTTATGCTGGTGGGCACGTCTTGTGTCCACCACTATCCTTATGAGCCGGAGTATTGGTTTCAAGCTCTAGGTGAAGATGGTGAATACGTCCTTACGGCAGATGTTAAGAGACTCCAGAATGGTGAGGGAAAGGAAATAGTCGATCCTTCCATCCTCTCAAATCCTATAGCGTCAAAAGCATCAAGAATCTCTCTTTCCCTCATTGCAGAGGACAAAGATGAAGATACATATCCTCTTCCTCTCTCATCCTTTGTGGTTTCAGGTGCGATAGAAGGAAAGTATTCACCGTTTATCATCAATAACTCATTGAAGTTCTCAGGTGCCATAAAGGTAAAGGAAAATGGTCTTACCAGATACAAAAGCGGGGCTATGAGTATTTATGCTCCAATGAAGAATCTTATCCTTTTCTCTGAGGGAGATTATGATTATCTTTACGAAAGGACTATAGAGAATAGATGGAAGTACATTGATGATGAAACAGCTTCAGCTATGGCTTCTTCTTTATTCTCTCTATATGTGTTCTCGCCTGAGACTCTGGTGGATATCGGCTTTGAAATCCCTCAGACTGTACTTTCAGAGATGACCAGAACCTGTATTCTCTTTGACGAGAAAGATGGCGTTTTGGTTATGTCTGGAAGAATAGAGACTACAGGAGATGGCACCGCCAGGGCTCTTTCAACGTTGTTCAAGAACCAGATAGTCCAAGAAAAGCGACGTAATGGAGAAAAGCTGGATACTAAGGCTCTTTCTGGTATGTTCACAACAAAAGAGAGAATTGTCATTATTGATGGCTATCCACTCTCTGGAGAGATGAAAGAGAAGGCGAAGAGTCTTATGACAGAGGGAATTGGAGGTTTATTCTAAATGCCGATTTATTCTTATAAGTGTTCCTCTTGTGGAAACACTTACGACGCAATGAAAAGTTTTAGTGAGGCAGATGAGGATGATGTCTGCCCAAAGTGTGGCGGGGACGCAAAGAGAATGTTCTCTGACCCTGCTGCGGTAATTTATAAAGGATCAGGTTATTACTGTACAGACAACCCTCATGGCGGTAGCTGTAACTGTAGTCAGTGTAAGGGAGGAAATTGATGGAAAAGAAGAGAATCCTTACTGGAGATAGGCCTACAGGGCATCTTCATTTAGGACACTATTGTGGATCACTGAAGAGCAGAGTAGAGCTTCAGGATGACTATGAGGAGTTTATTCTTATAGCAGACGTCCAGGCTCTTACAACTCACTTTGAGAGACCTGAACTTATCAACGACTCCATTTACCAGATTACAATGGATAACTTGGCAGTAGGTCTGGACCCGGAAAAAGTTACATTCATCCAACAGAGTGGTGTTCCATGTATACATGAATTGACAATGTATTATTCCATGATCACTACATGTAATCATCTACTGATCAACCCGACCATAAAGACGGAAGCTCGTAGCTACGGAATGGAAGATGACAGCAAGGAGTATGATTTTTCAAAGCTCACTTATGGCTTCTTGGGTTACCCTATATCACAGACGGCAGATATTACATTCTGTAATGCAGACCTTGTACCGGTAGGAGAGGATCAGGTACCTCATATCGAGTTTTCACGTAGGCTTGTAAGAAAGTTCAATGAAATGTATGGAACATCTATCAAAGAACCAGATTACAAACTAAGTAGCGTATCTCGTCTTTGCGGCCTGGATGGCAACAGCAAGATGGGAAAAAGCCTTGGTAACGCAATCTATCTTTCCGATACTCCTGATGAAGTATGGAATAAGATCAGGAATGCAAAGACAGATACAAATAGAATCAGCGTCAAGATTCCTGGAAATCCTGATGTTTGTTCTGTCTTCCAGTATCACAAGGCATTTAACCCTGATGGCGTCGACAGCGTGTGCTCTGCATGTAAAAATGCTGAAATGGGTTGCGTAGCATGTAAAAAGATCCTTAACGAGAAGATGAATGCTATTCTGGATCCTATCAGAGAGAAGAGAAAATTCTACGAAGAGCATAAAGATATTGTCAGAGACATTATTCTTGAAGGTACAAAGAAGGCCAATGAAATCGGAAACGAGAACATTGCCGAAATCAAAGAAAAGATGCATGTAATCATCTGATTATTCTTAAACTTAGTTTCAATGCCGGAGAAATCCGGCATTAACTATATATGACGAATAAGAGAAAATAAATAAAGAATATAATTTATTAAAAATAAAAAATATTTAATATATAAAATAATAATACTCCAATAAAAGAACTAAATAGTAATAACAAATTATTAATATATAAGAAAATAATTCAGTAAAAAATCTACTTGAAATTTTTATTGCTTTTTGTTTGTTTATGTTGTTATTGTAGGTGAGTCCTACGGCAAATCATTTATGTTTAGTTTTGACTCTCAGACTCTTGAGGATGCAGGAAAGAGAGACCGGTTAGTTTAGAGTTTTAAATCCTTGCCTATGCTCCTCCTTTCACCCTCGATGTCGGTGGGTGTGAGGTTGGATTGTGCCGAATAATAATTTGGTGCATCTTCGCTATTTGCGGAGTTTTTCTTTTTGGATTAATCCGTTGGAGCATTTATGAAGAGAAAGAATGCAGGAAAGGGAAAGAAGAGGAAACAGAGTGTACATGTTTCTGTTGTTGGCAAGCCTAAGAATAACACTGAGAAGCATCTATTAAGCGATAATAGAGAATTTGCCTCTATTTTTCAGTTGGTACTTAAGGATGAACGTATAAACCCTGATGAGCTAAGGGATTATAGCGAGACAGATACCGTAACAAAGGTAGAAAGAGGAGAAATAGCACTATCAAAGGAGTTTGTAAGGGATATAAGAAAACTCTGGGTTAAGACTGATGGAAGAAAAGTTTATCTTTGTATTGAGAATCAGACTGAATTAGATGTTAAGGATCAAGTCAGAATGACTTTATATTCTCTGGTACACATCCTTTCCATTATGGAGAAAACAGGAGAAGTATTACCTATCGTTCAATAATCGTCTGGGGTAAAAAGGAGAGAATGAGGAACTAAATATTCATGACTTATTTCCCAAAGATACACCAGATGAAATAATGAAGTATCAGATGTATATCAGAATTCCAGTGATATATGTGTTGGGAATAAAAGAGGAGGATGCTGTGAAAGGTAGAAGTATATTTGATGTTCTTGAGGACTTAAAAGTAGAGATAGCAGCTGATGCCAAAGCTAAAAATTTGGTCGATAATGTCATCAAGTTATCTAAGGCCAAAAACTATTCAAATGAAGAATCTCTCAATCTCCTAGC
>CAMEXG010000178.1 GCA_945947045.1 uncultured Spirochaetales bacterium
TAAGTGGTGTCCTTATATCATGGGACATATTGAAAAGGAAGTAACTCTTTCCCTTATTCGCTTCTTCGGCATTCGCCAATGCAGACATAAGTTTTCTATTGTACTCAGTCCTTTCCTCTTCAATTTTTGTAATATCTCTTACTCCGATATAAATCCTGACTCCTTCAGGATCTTGAGTGCTGAAAGTATACTTTCCCTGATATCTTCTTCTCTCTCCGTCAATTATTACGTCGTATTCTATATAAAGCTCATTCCCGGATTTCTTAAAATAATTCATGAGAGAATCAAAATTTAAAGTCTCCAAGAATCTAGTTCTGTCTTCCGGAGCCACAACTTTTTCTGCATATTCTTTTATATTCTTATCGTATTTCCTATCTTTACCACCCCATTTAGGGCGAGGGCCATTAGAGACAAAGAATACCTTTTCCATTGTTGTCCTGACATCAACCACAACAAGAAAAACAAAGTCCTCTGTAACAGCGGATAGTATTCTGTCGATAGTCCTTTTGTTTTTATTCTCAGAAAAAGGTTCCCTACTGAAAGTATATAAAGCCATTCCCACTAAAAAGACAATGAACAGAATGGCGACATATATCACGTTTCTCACTACCAAAGCTATTCCTCTTTCTTGAGATGAAGAAATAGACTGGCTTGAGAAATAATAAGCAACTTCCACTCCTGTCTTTTCTAATGAAAATTCAACACGATAATCTTCTGGAGAAACATCTCCTTTATGCCACTCCCCATGATCAGGGACATAGAGAGAAACCCCTGAAATCAAGGGATTATCATTAAATAAAGAAGCCAACTCTATCGCCACTTCCTTATTCCCATCACTGTATTTCAGATACTCTCCGTCAATATAGTATCCTTTTTCAGATTCTACGCTCTTTATAGGGAGAAACGATGACAAGTATTGACGACCATCAGAAGAGGAAAGAGCCTGACTGATATTATATATTTTCTCATCTAACTCTTTTGTTTCTCCATCAAGAAAGGTCGAAACCATATAGTAGGAACCTTGACTTACATTACTTCTGACATTACTTCCAAGTCTCAGGGCAAAGTAAAAATAGAATAAAAAGAAGACAACAACAGCAGAAATAAGTACAATCCAATTCTTCACCTTTTGTTTATTCTTCATTTTTTTCATCCGTCTACCATGATTCTACACAACTATGGCGGTATTTGCATGTAAAATAAGAAAAAAATAGATAACAATACTCGTTTTATGCTTATTAAAATGCACGGCTAGTAACGCTCTAGGAAAGATTAATACGGCGAAACAACGGTAGATTTCACATTTTGTTTATCAGAAGAGAGAAAAACACGTAATTTTGCTTTTACACTTTATTTTTTACGCTTTTCTCGATTGTTGTATATTTCGTTTCCTTTTACAATCTTCATGAATCACAAATCGAAAATCAAAGGAGGCATCTGTGTTCATTTTCGCAGAATGGTCCCATAAGCTTCATTCAATGGGACTTGTCCATATTATTGGAATTGTTTCAGCTATTCTTTTTGGAATTGCCGGAGGAATCCTGGCAAAAAAGACAAAAAAACCGGAGAAGATTTATGCTATAACAGGCATTTCCTTTATAGTTTTGGAACTATTAAAACTTATCTTCATGATCTCCTCTACAGGAACTTATCCACTTGAAAAGATTCCATTCCAAATCTGTACTGTAGAGCTCTTCTTTTTGTGGGCTGTTCCACTTGTCAAGAATGAAAAAATCAAAAAAGGGATGATCGCTTATACAATCATCGGTCTCATAGCTGCAGTATTCTATTATGTAAAACCATCTACAGTTCTTAACTCCAACTATATTTTCCTTAGTCTCCAGGCTATGCTTTGGCATGATATCGTCATCATGATCGGAGTATTCTCAATCGTTCATTTCAACATCTATGGTAAGAAAGGAAAGGGATACATCATCGATGGTTATGTTTTCTGGCTGGCTTTGACAGTGCTTGCAGTTATTTTGGATGTAATACTATCCAAGACATTGCCAGAAGCAAACATTAACTTCTTCTATCTATCTCCCGTTCAGGAAAGCGTAATGTACCCTGTTTTGAATATTCTGTTTAAGAAACCAAGTCCATACCCGCTCTTTGTCTTGAGCTTCATTATCTACTACTCTATGGGTGTTGCAGCTCTCTATGGCATTTTGACGGGAATAGAGGCTTTAAAAGGAAAGAAGAATAAAGAACAATGACTTTATACTTAGGTAAGGATGTCTCATGAAAAGAAAAATTACGTTGCTTTCATTTTTGGTATTCTCTTGTTCTCTTCTATTCTCTCTCCCCCTCATTGGCTTTAAAGAAGGTGAGAATTACATACCCAATGGTTTTTCAATGGGAATGGGCAATGACACTTTCGCCATCGGAGGTCTCAGCTATAATTATGACGACCAGCTGTCATTTTCAGAGCACTTCTCCCTTTCAGCACCTGCATATGAAATAAAAGTAAATATGCTTGCATTCACAAATAGAGGATGGAGAGATGGTTGGGATATCCACGACTATTCCCTCAAAAGTAATGACGGGGGATCAGGAGACCCTATGCAAGGTAGATATGACATGACTGAGATACTCCTTGCCCTCCCTGTGAATTTTTCTTTTTCAAACCGTCTCATGCTATTCGCCACTATCGAAGGAGGTATCTCCATAGTGGGGAACCAGCACTACGAAGTGTTACAAAATACCCTGCACACAATAAAAGGAATATCCCGTGTATTTGTAGATTATGATAGTGACCAAAATGTTTTCTATCCTACATTCAACGGAAAAATAGGTTTTGGAACATCAATAGTGGAACTTGAGAAGACCAGTCTCTTTCTAGCCATAGAGAATGAAAGCAGGAATGCATTTGGCTTTGAGTACAGCAACACAATCGATGCAGTTTTTGGGCTTACAGACAGATCGAAAGATATTCTTACCGCTTCCATCGGTTACACATGGGCAAAAACAGAGTCTGACTGGCTGACTCAAAAGCTATATAGGGAATATGCCCACGGACCTGTGTTGGGGTTGAAGATCGATACAGGAACTGTAAAACTCAATTACTATACTTACCTGAGTTCTCGTTATGGATTTGGAACCATAAGCTTTGATGTTTTATCTTTCTTCAATGAGAGCACATGGAATAAAAATAATATTTTTGTCGATGTGGGAAACGTAAAGATGATGAACACTCAGTTCTACTTCATTGGAATGGAGTTCCCAATAACAGACACAAAACTTCTCATAACGACGGAGACAAGATATATTTCGGGAAACCCAGCCTTCAAGACATGGATAGAAGAAACAGATGAGACACTCTCAACAGAACCCAGATTCAAAAGAGCCTATGACAGTTTCTTCCTAGGGGTCAAATATGAGTTTACATCTCAAGATACAAAGGGATGGGTCACTCCCTACTCCAAGGCTGCACTTGGAATCATGAGATGGCAGAAAGTGGCATTGATGAACATGATGAACTTCGATAAGGCAAAAGAAGAATGGAGTGGATTATGGCCGGATGAACTTACAGGTGTACACTCTACATCATCAAAGAGGCTTCTTTCTTTTGCCTTGGATGCCGAAATCGGTCTGACACTTATTCCGGAAGGGTTGCTCTCTTCTTCAACTACGACTATCCAGATTAATCTTTTTGGCGGAGTGACAATAATACACAACCCGAAAGCAGTCGAAAATCACTTGGATATGGAAACTGAAGACGCAAATAGAGTATCAGCAATCATGCCTAAATTCGGTGTTTCCATGAGATTTGGATTTGATGTTTGACGTACTCCCACTGGCAAGCCCAGGGTGATTCTGGCCATGGTAACGACGGCTGCACCCCGAAGGGCGTCTTACGCCGTCTCTGGCCCGCGAGACCCGTCCGGCCTCG
>CAMEXG010000179.1 GCA_945947045.1 uncultured Spirochaetales bacterium
ACAAACACTAAGGCAATTCCACAATCAGCAAGTTCTTTTTTCAATTCAAGACAAAATACTTCGGGTTTAATAAGTGTCATTTCCCTTATTTTTGGCAATACAGAGATTAACTTTTTGATATTAATTGGAGATGTCTTGATACTTCTAGATTTTATTTTTGCTTCTTGTGCCCATGCAAGCAGTGCCAAATCACTCTTTTCCGTAATAGCTAAACGTCTGCATGCAATTCTAGTAATCTGATTATTATCGAGAAGTTTTATTTCAATCACTTCAAAATATTTTCTAAGATTTATTACCTTTTCATTGTTATTTCTGGCTTCAGGTACCCATCCTAGCTTTGCCATTTCGCTATAAGGAAAATTCTGTGCTATTTCAACATCATAGTCCATAGAGTTTTCTGCAGCTACTTTTATCAATTTTTCTCTATAAATGGCTTCTAGATTATTCCAGAAACTGGCTGGAACCCCTAAAACAAATTCCAATTTCACTGCAGTCTCAGGTGTAAGCTGAACCTCTCCATTAATGAGTTTACTAATATGTTTCTCAGACATATCCATTCTAGCTGCAAACTCTTTCTGGCTCATTCCTCTATATTCCAACTGTTCTTTAATAGTTGATCCAGGTGGGACTGCAATATATGTGCGACTTCTCTCCATAGCTATTCTCCTTAGTTCTCTGATTCAATGATAGTCTACTATTTCAATAATTTCCGCTATTTGGATTTCATCTCCAATTTTTCTAAAAACCAATCTATATGGATTGATCAAATCTACAGCATATTGACCTTTCCGATTATTCGAAAGAGAATGACAGCGCCCAATGTGGAATTGAAGCATGATTTCGACCGTTATTGAAGCCTCAATTTCACTGATTCTATTCTGTATTTTTTCAGCCATCTTTTTGCCATATGTTTTCTCTGCAACTTTGGCATCCGTGCAAATCTTTTCTATTTTCCTGTTTTTGTACGTGATAACCAAAATCATCACCTCTATATAAATATACCTTGAAGGTAAATTAATGATAGCAAAATAACAACAAAGAAACAAGAGCAATTATTTACCTAATAGGTAAATTAATCAAATTTTTATAAAACCTTCTTTACATACTCATTCGTATTAATAACATCCATAAAAAGCATGTCTCTTTTGAATCTGTTCTCTTCTATTAAAATCTTATTTTTATGACTCAAATCTTAAATTTGAGAATTCCGGAAAAATGACCCCCTGGATTCCGGTTAATTTGTCCAAGGGGAATTCCGACTAATTCGACCCTTTAAGCCTCCTCTTTGGTTCCTGCGGAAAGATCCTTCAGCCTTATCTCAAGAGGTTTTCCAATGTTCTCCATCAGGCTCGTAACCATCGCCTTTGTACCCAGAAGTCTGTCCTTCCATCCCTTCGGGTCGCAGTGGGAAACCAGAATGGTACCGACATTGTTTGTTCTGTAATCCAATACTTCCTTTATCATCAGCACGCTTTTCTCATCAACCTCCGCATTCAACCAGTCGTCGATGATGAGCAGCTTCACCTTTCTCATGAGGGAAAGGTCCGAACATATCGCATTCTCTCTGCTTTCACCCAAAGCCGGATTGAGGAAATGCGAGAGTTTCACATAGATGCAGTCCTTGCCCTGTCTGTAGGCGCAAGAGGCTATCGCACACGCCAGGTAAGTCGTACCGCTGTGGCATGGCCCTATTATATAAAGGTATTGTCCATGCTCGGCGAAATTGAACCTGCAGGCTTCGGTCAGAAGCGCCTGGGGGACAAGTGCGTTTGCACCGGTAAGGTTTGAAAGGGAAGCCTCCGGGAACCAAAGGTTTCCGAACTTGGCCCTACGTTTTGCGGAATTGTCCTCCCTTCTCTCTTTTTGTGCTTCAAGGAGAGTAAGTATCGCATCTTCTGCAGTAATGTCCTTCAGTATGCCTTCGGAGACCATGCATTCATATGTCTCAGCCATTGCTGGAAGCCTCATCTTCCTGAAGAGCCTGATGATCTTTTCGTCCCTTTCAGATGCATTGGTGCATCTCTCCTCAATTCCACATATCTCTATTCCATTTGAAATGCTCATAATTCTTCCTCCTATAGGTCCCACTTCGAGTCGGGTCTGTCTTTTTGCTTGGAATCTTCACTTCCTGTCGTGAAAGCCGAGAGTCTTCTTTCCTCGCCGTCCTTTTTTCTCATCTCTTCCAAAAGGGGCTTCAGCTTCGCGTAGCCGATCCTGGCCTCCGATGTGCTTCCATAAATTGAAAGTGCGATGTTGCAGGCCTTCTCAAGGTTTGCCCTGCCGTAGTGCTTTCCGAGTCCAAAAACTACGGATCTGCACATCTTGTAGACTGTCTCAGGGTATTTTGTTCCTCCAAGGATGAGTTCTATCACCTTCCTTGTACCTTCGCCGCATCTTTCTGCTGCGTCTATGAAGTACTGGGGGCTCTCCTCCGTGTATTGTCTCAGATAGGACTGGAGGTGCATCGGATCCAGTACATGCCTGTCGTATGGACTGGTTCCCAGCGGATGTTTTGCTATCATCCTGCCATCTACGGTGGTAATAATAATGTCGCTTGATCCGGACTTCAGTATGACCCTGTTGCCTATGTATTCATGAGGAACGCTATAATAATAGTGGTCCAGGGATGATCTGACGAAACCATCCTTGCCCACGTTTGCCGTTGCCGTCCTTCTGACTTCGAATTTAACGGATGGCAGCGGCAGCATCTTTTCCTTCTCCACGTTCTCCAACAGGAAAAGCCTGCAGGCGTTACCCCTTTCCTTCATGGGCTCACTGTTGAATCTGTCGCAAGCATCCCTGAATGCCGCGTTCATGTCTTCGAGAGAATAGAAGGTGCAGTTCCTCAAGGGTGCATATATCCTTGTATATGCTGCATTAACATTGCCTTCGACGCGAGGCTTCTCCTTTGGAGAATAAGGGGAACATGCGCTCACTTCCGCTCCATACGACCTTGCAAGCTCCTCCATGGATGAGTTTAGTATCGCCCAATCCGTCCTGCTCCCCTTTATCACTCCGCTTTTAGTGCAGTCTGGGACCCAGATTGGTGCGACGGCACCGAAATAATCGCAGGCATCTATTATAGCCTGAAGGA
This sequence comes from uncultured Spirochaetales bacterium, assembly GCA_945947045.1. Classification (GTDB taxonomy): domain Bacteria; phylum Spirochaetota; class Spirochaetia; order Sphaerochaetales; family Sphaerochaetaceae; genus Ornithospirochaeta. The sequence continues at coordinate 3,095 of CAMEXG010000179.1, forward strand.
AAAGTTCCATCCCCTGGCTCCTCAAGACCTTTACGAATGTGGCGTTGCTGTAGGTGAGGGTAGCTACGAACACCACACACTGAACTTTCTCCTCAGTCTCCGGGTTTATATAGAAGACCGTGTCTCCTGCAAAGTCCAGCTCCATCCTTCTGCCAGGCTGTCTTTTTATATGGGAAACGAGCTGCTTCTCCTTAACCCATATTTTGTAGTTGTCATAGAATAAAGTCTTGCTCATGGCCTCTTTCCCCGCTCTTTCCGCCTCAACGGTGTACTCGTCGTAGAGGAGAGCCATGGTGGTGTGGTTTGAATCGGAGCATTTCGACCCCCATCTTGTCAGCTCTTGGTGGACTTTCGCCCAGTCTGCAGGATGGAAGTTCTTCTTTGACTTGCTCCTGGGGTTCATCTTGGCCTTGAGGTCATCCTCTTCATAGTTCAGATATGCGTCAGGCAGCAGACGCAACTTCTCAGCCTTTTCGATTATTCTCTTGACAGTCTTCCTCGTGGTCTGGAGGGACTCTGCAACTTTTTTGTTGGTCTCCCCCCTGACATGCCGGTCAAGAACCGATTTGTAGGACAGTTTCATCTTTGTCCTCCTTTGATGTAAGAATTCCCCCTTTTTGATCAGGGGGTTCTCTTACGATACCATATCTGGAGGTTTTTATAGCAAGGACAAATTAGCCGGAAATGGGGTGGGTCAAATTAGTCGGAATCGAGTGGGTACTTTCACCGGAAATCTCATATTGATTCTGGATCATATCCAGATACATATCCAGCCGTTCGTTGATATATCTGG
>CAMEXG010000180.1 GCA_945947045.1 uncultured Spirochaetales bacterium
CGATTCTGCACTTGCCGTTTTCAAATGTAGGAGCACTGTGGGCACAGGCTGAAGCACACTTATGGCAGCCTACACACTTATCGGTGATTACCCTGGGCTTACCCTGGTTGTGCTGTTCCATCTTACCTCTTCTGGAGCCGGAGCCCATTCCGATATTCTTCAATGCACCGCCGAATCCTGTAGCTTCATGGCCCTTGAAGTGAGTGAGGGAGATAAAGATATCAGCATCCATAATGGCTCTACCGATCTTAGCGTTCTTTACATACTCTCCTCCGATTACTGGTACTTCGATATCGTCGTCACCTTTTAGGCCGTCTGCAATAATAACGTGTGCTCCTGTAGTAAGAGGGCCAAAGCCATTGAGGGTTGCCGTTTCAAGGTGGTCGATGGCGTTCTTTCTTGATCCTACGTAGAGTGTATTACAATCAGTAAGAAAGGCTTTTCCTCCCTCTTTCTTTATCTCATCGACTACGGTCTTTGCCCAGTTTGGTCTTAAGAAAGCCAAGTTTCCAAGCTCTCCAAAGTGAAGCTTTATAGCTGCATAATGGTCTTTGAAGTCTATAGAGTCGAAACCAGCCTTTCTGATAAGTTTCAATAACTTATCTTGGAGACACTGGTCGTTTCTTGTCCTCATGTCGGTAAAGTATACTTTTGATGCCATAATTTTCTCCTTACTCTTCATCCTGATTCTTGAATTTTACTATGGATTCTGTCTTTGTGAATATTTTTTCAAAGCGTTGTAGTTCGCTTTCACTCAGGGCTGCCCTTTCGATGACGTCAGAGAGAAACTGCTCCGTCCATTTCTTCTCTTCATCCCATTTATAGTAGCCGATGGCTTCCAGGTGATGGCTCATGCCATCTACTGCTTTTCCTATCCTGTTCTTATCTACAGCCACCATGCCGCTCTTGTACTCCATATTTCCTGTAAAGAGGGCATAGGATATGATCTGGACAGCTTGTGAGAGATTTAAAGAAGGAAAGAGAGGGGAAGTAGGGATGGTGCATATTGCTGCACACTTATTTACTTCGTCGTCTCTGAGTCCATCCGATTCCCTCCCGAATACAATGGAGACTTTTCCTTCTGGAAGAGAAGAAATCTTAGCCGCCAGCTGCTCGGGGGAGTAGGAACTCATTTTTCTGAACTTTCCTCTTCTTCTGGTGGCTCCTACAGAGAAGATGGAGTCAGATAGAGCTTCATCCAGGGTATCTGTTCTTCTTGCGTTTTCCCAAAGGTCTGAAGCATGGAGAGCCAGAGTTCTCACTCTGTTTTCATCATATACTCTGTCTCCTACTATAGTGAGCTTTGTAAGCCCCATAGTCTTCATAGCTCTGCAAACCGATCCAATATTTGCTCCGTCCTGGGTCTCTACAAGGACAATTTCAATTCTATCCGCCCATTGGATATTTTTGTTGTTTTCCATATTTTTTTATTTTAGACAATATTGCTCCCTTTTGCTATTGCGAAATATAATTAAGATGGAGGGAAAGATATGGATAAGAGAACAAAGGGGATAGTTTCTTTTATTGGAATAGTATTGTTTTTGGCAGTGATGAAACTATGCTCATCCCTTGTTCTTCCTCTTGCTTTGGCTATTTTTATTTTTATTCTCGTCAGTCCTATAATGGAGAGGCTGGAAAAATGCCATATTCCTTCATCCCTTGCCATGGTTTTGGTGCTTTTGATCGTTACATGTATATGTATTGTTTTCGTGTACCTTACCTTTGCCATGGTAAATATGGTGCTTGCAAAGCTTCCTGAGTATATTTCAAAAGTCGCCAGGTTCGATAGTTATATCTCCACAAAGCTGAGAAGCGCATTCAATGTAACGGAAAGCGAGTTTCCTTCTGTAATCACACTCTTGAACATCGACTGGGTGGGGCAGGTAAAGAATGTTTTGACCTCAATTTCCAGTACTTCTGTATCTGTTCTCGGTGATGTTGCCATGATCATATTATATCTGATGTTCCTTTTGATGGAGAGGAGCACAATATACTCGAAGATCTCGGCGGCATTCCCTGAGTCGAAAGAAGAAGCTCAAGTCGTGGTCAAAAACATCGGCCATCAGACCAGCAGATATCTATCTGTAAAAGTTATGATCAGTGCCGCCACAGGAGTGCTTTTCTACCTTACTGCATTAATCAGCAGCATGGATTTCCCTCTTGTCTGGGGTGTCTTGGCCTTCTTATTAAACTTTATTCCGACTATTGGTAGTATAGTCGTCACAGTAATAGCCACATTTGTTGCCGCTGTTCAGTTTTTGCCTCAATGGAGCAAGGTCTTCGTCATATTCTTTGCTTTTCTCGCCATTGAGATGATATTGGGTAACGTAATTGACCCGAAACTCCAGGGAGTGCAGCTTAATCTGTCACCTCTGGTCATTCTTGTCATGTTAAGTCTATGGGGATATGTATGGGGGATTGTCGGCATGTTCCTGGCTGTTCCGATTACCTCGGTGATACAGCTGATATGCGCAAACATCCCTTCTATGCGCCCACTTGCTATTCTTCTTTCCTCCGGTTCCTCAATTACCAGGGAAAAGAAAAAAATGGGAGAGTGATATGGAAATAGTATGCTTGGATCTTGAAGGTGTTCTTGTTCCTGAGATTTGGATTGCATTTGCAGAGAAGACAGGAATCTTGGAGTTGAAAAGGACTACAAGGGATGAACCTGACTATGAGAAGTTGATGGCATGGAGAATGGATATACTGAAATCCCATGGTCTTACTCTCTCTGATATTCAGGACACTATTTCTCAAATCCATCCGTTGGAAGGTGCAAAGGATTTCCTAGATAAAGTAAGGAGTATTACTCAGGTTGTTATTCTTTCCGACACCTTTAAAGAGTTTGCATCCCCTTTAATGAAGCAACTGGGATGGCCTACAATTCTCTGCAACAGCCTTGTTGTGGACGAGGACAACATGCTCTCAGGAATGAAGTTGAGACAAGTGGATGGTAAGAGAAAAGCCATAGAGGGCTTCAGGGGCATGGGATTCAGAACCTTTGCCGCCGGAGACAGCTACAACGACCTTAGTATGATTCATACTGCAGACAGAGGCTGTTTGTTTAGAGCTCCAGAGAATATTCTTAAAGAAGAGCCGGATCTGAAGCTCTGTACTACTTACGACGAGTTCTACTCAGAGATAGAGAAATTCGTTTTTGAAGACTAAAAACCTAGTCTCATCTTCTCTCTTTTTATATCTGTCTTTCCTCCGTGACCAGGAAAGACAGTTGTGTTTTCTGGAAGAAGAGCAAGGTTTTTCAATGACTGGACCAGTTCTCTCCAGTCTCCACCTAAATCTGTTCTGCCTTCTCCATCCTCAAAAAGAGTATCGCCGGAGAAGAGAATGTTCTCCTCTTCTATATATAAACATACTCCGCCTTTAGTGTGGCCTGGTGTCTTGATTACTTTAAAGGGCCCGATAGAAGAGGAATAATCATGATAAACAAAGGGCGATGGAATAGAGTACAGGGAGAGGGGGATGCCAAAGGAAGAAAGAATCTCTTTGTTTCCTTCCTGGACAAGGTTCTCGTCTTCCTCTGCGATATATACTTCGGCATCTGGAAAGATGGAGAGAACCTCTTCCAGTCCCATTACATGGTCGAAGTGTCCGTGAGTCAGAAGAATAAAATCTAGAGAGTATCCCTCAGTCTTCAGTTCCCTCATCCATTTCCCGATACCATCGGGGGCGTCGATAAGATATCCTTTATCATTATAAGTGACGTAGTAGGAGTTTGTTCCTACCATGCCTGAGATTCTTTGTTTTATAGTCATAAAAAGAGGATAACAAAAAACAAGAGTAAGGGCAAAAAGAAGA
>CAMEXG010000181.1 GCA_945947045.1 uncultured Spirochaetales bacterium
GACTTGAGAAGTTCAAACCACCGAAGAGATGTATACTGAAGCTTGGAAAGATTCCGGAAGGAAAGACGAGGAGACTTCTCCTGAGGCTTAAGAACTATGAGGACGCCGTATTCATGTTCCTTGATGATTTCGAAGTGGAATTTACGAACAACGAATCGGAACGCAGTCTGAGACCATCGAAGATACGCCAATCGGTTTCAAAATGCTTCAGAAAATTTGAAGGAATGAAGCGTTTTGCTTCCATCTCAACGATACTTGAGACGGCAAAGAAGAACAGCATCGACCATTCAACCATCATAAAAGCAGTCTTCACAGGGACTGCCAGGTCGCTATTGGCTAGTGTCTTGGCATGATGACTGAGTAGTTACTCACTTCAATTTATTTTGAATTATTACTTCAATACTACTTCAAAACAACTTCAATTACTTCAATTCACATTGAACTTCCTTTTTCGAAATATAAGACAGCACATTGTTTCTCCTTCAATACCCACAGTGAGGGAAGTCTATATTTATAATCATAAGCCTCCCTTTAGGTTCCACTATCTCTCTCTTTCCATTTGTATATGTATTTTCCAATACTACCTTCAGCGGTATGACATCCAAAGATTCAGAATAAGCAATGTTTTTCTCGACGTCCCTACATAGAAAACACATATCTGCGTTCTTGTTTATATTACTCAAAAAGAAAGCGGTTATCAGTTTGGAGTAGGAGATTATATCCAGCGTTTCATCTGTTGTGTTAATAAACTCCACAAAGCCTTCAACATTTCCATTCCTTTTATATCCGCTTTTCAGCCTGTATTTCGGATGGCTTCTTAAAAAATCATCAAAATATTTATCCGCCTCATCGCTGTCTCTCTCTGCACCAGGTCTGACTAACTGTAACAATAGAGTGAGAAAACTGATATCTTCAGGGCTATCTTCAATATCATCCTTTCTTTCTTCCGGCCATTTCGTAATCCAATACTCTTCGTCGATATAAATCTCCATTCTTGTCGTAGCAATGTTTTTATCCATTTTTGCCTCCATATATTTAACGGGTTTTTGGGCAAAAACTGACAATTCAATACATTTCTATGTTTTTAAAAGGCAACAATCAAACTTATTTGATTCTGTGTGCCTTTTATAGACAATCTCATTCTCCCCCCCATAGTGGACTCAAAGATGATTAATGTTTAAATTATTACCAAAAATAAAGGTTTAATAATCAAATAGGAGTTAAAAATGCTAGTTGCAGTTTTGCTTTTTGCATTAGGCTTTATCCTTCTTATTAAAGGTGGAGATTGGTTTGTCGATGGTGCCGTAGGCATTGCACATAGATATAATATTCCAGAGATTCTTATTGGAGCCACTGTTGTTTCCATTGGAACAACAATACCCGAAGTAATGGTATCCTCCATGGCTGCTGCCGTGGGACAGTCCCAGACAGCTTATGGCAATGCTATCGGATCAATTATATGTAATACATCCCTTATTGCAGCCATCACCATGGCCTTCGGTCCATCGGCGGAAGTGGACACAAAGAGCCTCAAGACACCTGCAGCTTTCTTTGTTGTTGCGGCTCTTTTGTATATAGCCATCTCCTATACGACAGGTGTTTTTACCCGCATGGTCGGTATTGTCCTTCTATTGATGTTCCTTGTCTATATGACAATTACAGTCCGCCAGGCTCTTTCTGGAAGAGTAAAAATAGATAGCGATGAAGAAGAGGATATCGAAGAGAAGGTCGATGAGAATCCAATGTGGAAGGATATCGTCCTCTTGATTGTAGGCGCTGCTGTAATTGCTGTAGGAGCAAACCTTCTTGTAGATAACGGCAAGATCATTGCCACTGGACTAGGAGTACCTGAGTCTGTAATCGCCCTTACATTCATTGCTTTGGGTACATCTCTTCCAGAGCTTGTCACAGCCATTTCCTCTCTTCTCAAAGGACACGCTTCCCTTTCTTTGGGAAATATCCTTGGAGCAAACCTCTTCAATCTTGTATTGGTAAGCGGTATGGCCATTACAATCAAACCGTTTGCTGTTCCTGCAGATAAGCTTATTGGAGGAATGAACGCAGCTCTTGTCGTAGATATCCCATTGATGGTAGCTGTAATGGCATTGATGCTTGTTCCAGCCTTTGCCACAAAGAAGCTTAGAAAATGGCAGGGTATCGTACTCTTATTGATGTATGCATGCTATGTAGCATTCCAGTTCTTCTTCTAAGGTGATGCTCAATTGATTTTATCCCCTGAAACCTAATATTTCAGCGTTGTGTTTCTTATGCGTAAGTTCAAACTATGGACTTACGCATTTATATTTTGAGTGAAAAAGTCTTCAAAAGAATCATTTCTCCACTAGTCTCCGACTCTCCTCTACAAGAGACGAAAAGAAATCCCAATCCAAATCAGAAGAAAGAAGTACTGTTATCCAAGTCTTCTTATTCATATGCCAAGCGGGAAAAATGTAACGGTTATCAATGAGAGAAGGAATCTTGGATTGTGTATGCTTTAGGTTAATGACATCCACATTCTCTTCTCCCTGCATCTTTAACTTTGAAGGAGGGATATCCATCATTATCCCGATCCACTTTTTGTTTTTATTAGAGCGAAATACTATAGAAGTGTTATCATCACTCCAGGGCATTTCCCCTTCTATTCCATATTTATCCAGAAAAAGAGAAATCACTCTATCTCTTACTTTCTCCTCTTTTGGAGAAAGAGAATAAATCATAGAAGAGAGAATCTTCTCAACTTCGTCTCTAATCTTTGAAGAAAAGGGACCAGGGTTTGTGACATAAAACAGAGAGAACTTTTCTCCTTCCCCATCAACAACATCGGCCTTCATATTCTCCCCGTCATAGCTATAAATGGCAAAAAGATCCTCTTCTGTCAGTGGAATCTTTGCTCTCCATATGTTTTCAGATAACGAAAATCCCTCCAAGCGACAGATAGAGAAATCGGAATGGAGAAGATGAGAAAGATCCATCAGCCCATGCACCCTATTTCCATGTCGTCTTCTTCAGACAGCACCACCTTTATTTCTCCATCAATCATCTCGATTTCATAATAATGTCTGCGACTTCTGGTGGTTTTGATGTCAGAGTATTCAATTGTCCAACCTTTATTATCTAAGCTCTCTGAGACACATTCGTCGTGAAGGAACATGAACACTCCCTCTCTTTCCCAAAGCTCGACTCCATCCAATTCATTTATCTTATTCCAGTTTTGACTCTGAATACTTTCTACAAATCTTTTTTTAGTCATATTCAAATAATACAACTAGAGAAAGTAATGGACAATAAAGTACATATCTCAAAGATTCTCCCCTATACCACTAGAACAAAAAACAAAAATGATTCATTATTATCAATCGTTATGAGACTATAGCTCAGCTGGATAGAGCATCAGTTTGCGGAACTGAGGGTCGATGGTTCGAATCCATTTAGTCTCGTCTTAGCTCCCCTTCAATCGGGGAGTTTTTTATACCTCTATTTCCATACACCTCGAAAAGTCTTGAAGCCGACTTTTTCATAGAACTCAAGAGCCCCCTTGATTAAATTCCCACATCTTTAGCTACACTCTTTTAAAGCCTTTATCTTTTGCATAATCAAGAATGTAAGAAATAATCTCACTAGCTGCTCCATGCCTTCTGAGGTCTTTATCTACACCGATTTCATCAATATCAAGGTAATCTCTTTCATACATAAACGGAGTTTCCGCCCTGTTTATATGAGCCAGTACGGCATACCCCACAATCTCACCCTCATTTATAGCGACAATTATTTCTTTCTTATCATCGTTC
>CAMEXG010000182.1 GCA_945947045.1 uncultured Spirochaetales bacterium
TCGAAGTTACATTCGATATCGATGCCAACGGTATTGTCCACGTATCTGCAAAGGACCTTGGAACTGGTAAGGAGCAGAAGATCAGAATTGAATCTTCTTCAGGTCTCAGTGAAGCAGACATCGAAAAGATGGTAAAGGAAGCTGAAGCTCATGCAGAGGATGATAAGAAGGCTAGAGAGACTATCGAAGCTAAGAATAACGCCGAGACTCTCTGCTACTCTACAGAGAAGGCTCTCAAAGATTATGGCGACAAGATTTCTTCTCAGGAAAAGGCTAACATTGAAGCAGCAGTCAAGGATCTCAGAGATACTCTCGCTTCCTCTAATTCTTCTCTTGAAGAAATCAAGGGCAAGACTGAGAAACTCCAGGAAGTATCAATGCAGCTTGGTCAGAAAGTATATGAAGCCGCACAGCAGGCTCAGAATGCACAGAACAGTGCAAATAGCTCCAATGCTTCCTCTAACCAGAGTGAGAACACAAGTTCTTCTAACGGGGACACAATGGATGCGGACTTCGAGGAAGTCAAATAAAAGAATCCTCAAACTCACACTAAGCAGCATGGATTCCATGCTGCTTTCTGTGTAATATAGGACGTGTTATGGCAAAGAGAGATTATTATGAAGTGCTGGGCATTAAAAAAGGTGCCACAGATGATGAGATAAAGAAGGCCTACAGAAAAGTTGCTATGGCCAACCATCCTGATACTCATCCGAATGACAAAGACGCAGAGGAGAGATTCAAGGAAGCCAGTGAGGCTTATGAGGTGCTTTCAGATCCTAAAAAGAAAGCAGCTTACGACCAATACGGCTTTGCAGGCGTAGATGGAATGGGTGGTGCCGGTGGCGGTTATCAGAATGTATATAGAGACTTCAGCGATATTTTTGGCGGAAGCGGTGGTTTCTCTGATATTTTCTCTTCTTTCTTTGGTGGAGGTGGCAGCCAGAGAAGAAATTCTAATTCTCCACAACAGGGACAATCTCTAAGATATGATCTCACAATAGATTTTAAAGAAGCTGCTTTTGGCTGCAAGAAGGAAATCTCTTTCGCTCATGATGATACTTGTCCCAGTTGTCATGGTGCAGGCGGAAGCGGAAGGCATACTTGTCCTACCTGCGGTGGTAGCGGTCAGGTTGTTTCCGGCGGAGGCTTTTTTCAGATGGCTCAGACTTGCCGCACTTGTCGTGGAACAGGAACTGTTGTGGATAATCCATGTGCAGAGTGTCATGGAACGGGTAGTATAAGAAAGAATGAAAAAGTCAGCGTTACTATTCCTGCAGGAAGCGACGATGGAACAAGGCTTACTCTAAGAGGTAAGGGAGATGCTGGATTGAACGGCGGACCGAACGGTGATCTGATACTTGTAATCAGAGTCCGTCCGGACAAGTATTTTGTCAGAGACGGAAACGATGTTTACTTACAGATTCCTATTTCATTTGTTCAGGCTGCCCTAGGAGACACTATCCAGGTTCCTACTATTGATGGAAAAGATGTCATGGTAGATATCCCTGAAGGTACACAGAGCGGTAAAATGCTTCGTTTGAGAGGTAAGGGTGTTCCAGTTCTAAGGGGAAATGACGCAAGGGGTGATATGTATCTCAAGATTGTTGTAGAGACACCGAAGAGACTTGGATTAAAAGAAAGAAAGCTTATGAAAGAGCTTTATGATGCAGTAAGCCCTACAAAGGCACCGAAGCCGGTTCCTTTTGAAAACGAATAAGGAGGAGACATGGGAGAAAGAGTCTACGGTTTCCATGCCATAGAAGAAGCACTGAAAAAGGCCGGTATGGGTTCCACTATTTATCTACAACGTAATGGCGGAGAAAGAATCCAAAACTTAGAGAGACAAGCGCAACTTACAGGAAAGGTTGCCGTAAAGAAGGTTTCTAAGGATGAATTGGAGAGAATGATGCCTGGCGTAGACCTAAGAGGTGCTCTTTTGGACCTGGGTGGCCCTAGACGTGGTGCGTCGAGATTAAAAGAGACTACAGTCGAGGAGTTCTGTTCGTCCCTTTCAGATGATCAGGGTGCACTTGTTCTGATTCTTGACGGTATTACAGACCCTCATAACCTTGGAGCAATACTCAGATCCGCAGACCAATTCGGAGTAGATTTGGTGATGATTCCTGAGCGTAGATCTGTGCAGGCAAACGAGACGGTAGTCAAAGTATCCTCAGGAGCCGCCCAGTATGTTCCTGTTTCTGTTGTCACTAACCTTAACCGTGAAATCGAAGTTCTAAAAAAGAATGGGTTCTGGGTTTATGGAGCGGATATGAAGGGAACTTCTTCTTACAGCGAAAAGTTCTCATCCCGTACTGCAATAGTCATGGGAAGCGAAGGCTGCGGAATGTCTAATCTAGTAAGAAAAAACTGTGATTATATTGTTTCCATTCCTATGCAGGGACACATAGATTCCTTGAATGTTTCTGTTGCCGCAGGAATATTGTTATATGAATTCAGAAGAAATCATAAATAAGAGAATGGGCCTCGCGGCCCATTTTTCAGCTTTCCCAAGTAAAGAATTTGTTTCCGATGTCATCTCTATACCAGAGGGCATCAAGCTTTCTTCTTTGAATCAGGGCATAAGCCTTCTCGTTGGCATCTTGTAAGCTATCACCTCTACCTACAATTGTGATATTTCTTCCTCCTGCGGTGAAGTATCTTCCGTCACTTGTTTTTTTGACAGCACCGACAAAGACAAGAGGCTTGGTATTAATATTCATCAGATATGAGTAGTCTATTCCCTTGATTTCCCTTCCTGTCTCAGGTTGCATCGGGTATCCAGGGGCCGCAAGAACAACAGCAACTGTACACTCATTTGTAGTTTGGAGATCTATGGAACCTACATTGTCTTTTTCCATGGCCCTCAATATCTCCAACATATCTGTTTTGATGATGGGAACCATCGCTTGTGTAGCCGGGTCGTTGAGACGTACATGGTAATCAACTAATACAGGTCCGTCCGTATTAAGGATAATTGAAAGAGTCAAAACACCTTTGTACAAGATATTTTCTTTCTTCATTCCATTCAATGTAGGAATGATTATTTTGTCTTCTATTATTTTTTTATGTTCAGGCTTTAATGGAATAGGGGCGATCGCTCCCATTCCACCTGTTGGAGTCCCCTCAGAATGAGACACATTGGTATATTCACTGGCTAGGGGCAGTAATAGATATCCGTTCTTATCCAAAAATAGGGTTGCTGTAACGTGAATACCCGGGACATAGTCTTCAAGAAGTACAGGTCCACGAGAAAAGAGAATTCTGGCATATGCAAGGATTGCATTCTTTTCAGCAGAAGACAAAACAACACGGGAAGGGGTCATGGAGTTTGATTTAATTGTATATCGTTTCCCCTCTTCATATTTATCCATATGCTTTTTCAGAGATTCCAAATCAGAGAAAAGATAGCTTTCCGGTGTGGGAATGCCGTTACGCTCCGTAAATGCTCTGGCATAGGCTTTGTCATCTTCTAGCCTCTGTGCTTCTTTTGTTGCACCAAAACAAAGAACACCCCTTTCTGCAAGGTATTCCCGGACTCCTGCAAGAAGCGGAGCCTCCGTGCCGATGAATACAGCGTCAATGGAGTATTCCTTCACCGCCCTATAAACAGCCTCGCAGTCGGAGTTGTCTGTATCGGGAA